>NZ_JACBXB010000824.1 GCF_013870575.1 Pseudonocardia pini | reverse complement strand
CGGAGTACCGCGCGGCCTCGGTGGCGTTCGCGACCGGCTCGGCGGACGGGCTGCGGGAGTGGATCCTGCACTGCTGCGCGGCCTGGGAGACCGGGGCCCGCGAGGGGATGTCGATCGCCGAGGCCCGCGCGACATGAGGACGGGCGGTGCCCCCTGCAGAGGGACACCGCCCGACTCGCACGAAACTCCGGGTTCCAACCGTGCACTACGTGTCGTGCTCCGGCCTCGGCGTCCGGCGTCCCGGTCCGCAGGCCCACGACGACATGCCTCCCGCGGCGTGCTGTGCGTGGAGTGCCCGGCGCTCGTGCACGGAGCCTCGGAAGGGGGAGTCGGGTGCTTCTCCACCGCACCGGCCCTGGCCTTCCCTGGGTCCGTGAGGTCTATTCGTACTCCGTGACGGGGGACACATCAAGGGGTTCGAGGAAGTGCACCGGTTCAGCAGCAGAGGGTGGCGATCACCGGGGCTCAGCGGCCCGAAAGTCGACCCGGACGGCGGATGCGCAAGCCCGTCACCTGCGTAGACGGGCCGCGGCGGCGCTGTGAGCGGGCCGTCCACCAGCCCGCTCCACCTGCGGCGGCGAGCCCGGCCAGCACGACCGCGCCCGCCACGACGCGGGTCCTCGGGGGCAGCCGGGAACGCAGCGTGACGGGGGCTGCGAAGGTCTGCACCGGCCACCCGCGCTGCTCCGCCTCGCGGCGCAGCGCCTTGTCCGGGTTGACGGCCGTGGGCCGCCCGACGGCGGACAGCAGCGGCAGATCCGTGATCGAGTCCGAGTACGCGGAGCATGCCGCCAGGTCGTACCCGCGCTCGGCGGCGATCCGGCGCGCGACGACCGCCTTCTCCTCGCCGTAGCAGTAGAACTCGATCTCCCCGGTGTAGCGGCCGTTGCGGGCCTCCATCCGGGTGGCGACGCAGCGGTCCGCCCCGATCAGGGCCGCGATCGGCTCCACCACCTCCAGCCCGGAGGCGCTGAGCACGACCACCTCGTCCCCGCGGGCCTGGTGCTCGGCGATCAGCACGGCCGCCTCCGCGTAGATCATCGGCTGGACGATCTCGTGGAGCGTCTCGGCGACGATCGCCCGGACCTGCGCCACCTCCCAGCCGGTCGCCAGCGCGGTGATCCGCCTGCGCAGCAGGTCCATGGTGTCCGCGTCCGCACCCGCGAGCAGGAGCAGCAGCTGGGCGTACCCGCTGCGCAGCACCGCGCGGCGCGTGATCAGGCCCTCGCGGCGGAACGGCCGGGAGAAGGCCAACGCACTCGACCCGGCGATGATCGTCTTGTCGAGGTCGAAGAAGGCGGCGCCCCGGGGCCGTTCCGCGGAGCCCAGCGGACGGTCTACGGGGGCGGTCGGTGCGGGCACGACGGGAGCCTGCCAGACCGCCCGACCGACCCCGGACATGGGACGGCCTCCGCCAGGGGGGATTGGCGGAGGCCGTCGGGCGGTTCAGCCCCGGGGGGTCGGACTGAACCCGCTCGGACACGCCAAAAGACGCGTCGAGCCGCTCTCAACTGTAACCGCAACCGCCTCGCATCACCATGGGCGTCTGTCAGGCGTTCGCCCGGCGGTAGGCCCGTCCGTGCACGACCGCCCTCCCGGTCGAGAGGGCCGCGCCATCCCTCTCACCATCCCCGGGGACCACCGTCCACCACACCGGTCCGACGCCCGGACGCCCCCGCACCATCGTGGCCCACTCCACCGACGGAAACCGCAGCTCGCAGGGCCGGGGGGCGCTCTGTCCACAGGGAACCCGAGTCATCCACAGCATCCGAGGAACTTCCTTCCCGACTGCTCCGGAGGCCGCACTCTCGGTCGTGTCCGAGGGCGACGACGGAGGGATACGGGAATGGGCGAGCGCACACTGGTGATGGTCGAGGATCCCGAGCTGCTCGATGCCGTGCTCCGGCTGACGGCCGCGGCGGGCTGCGAGGTGCACCGCTCGCCGGATGCCGCGGAGGCGAGGCGGCACTGGGCGCGGACGCCGTTCGTGGTCCTGGACGAGGAGTCCGCGCGCCGGTGCCTGAGAGCGGGCCTGCCCCGCCGCACCGACCTCGTCCTCGCCGGCTTCGGTCAGGCGTCCATGGAGGCGCTGCACTGTGCCGTCGCGCTCGGCGCCGAGCAGGCCGTCGAGCTGCCCGAGGCCGAGGGCCATCTGATGTCCAGGCTGGCGGCGGCGGCCGAGCGGGGTGCCCTGCCCGATCGTGCGGGCCGGGTGCTGGCCGTGGTCGGCGGGCGCGGTGGCGCCGGGGCGTCGGTGCTGGCCGCGGCGACCGCCGTGGTGTCCGCCCGTTCCGGGGAGCGAACGCTGCTGGTCGACTGCGATCCGCTCGGCGGCGGGCTCGACCTGGTCCTC
>NZ_JACBXB010000823.1 GCF_013870575.1 Pseudonocardia pini | reverse complement strand
GGCCGGGGTCTCGTCGTCGGCATCCGTCGCGTGGACGCTGCCGGTTCGCATCACCATCGCTCCGCCCTCGGTCGTCGAAGTGTGGGCGTGTCGCCGCCGGCCGCCCGGTGCGGGGCGACGGGCCAGGGAAACGCACTGCCGGAACCACCCGAATATCGATCCCGAGTCACTTGGAAAACGAGGCACGTCAGCGACAGATACGCCAAGAAACGAGATCCGGTACGGATTACCCGAATGTGTTTCGCGCCATTTCTGGGCACACTTCTTCCCCGAACGGCGGCGCCGTTCGGGGAAGGGGTGAGGGTGCCGAGCCCTCAGTCCATGCCGAGGGGTCCCGCGGAGTCACCGGCCAGGAACTGCCGCACGAACGGGTCCGGAGAGTGGAACGCCTCCTCCGCCTCCCCGTAGTGGACGACCTTTCCCTTCCAGATCAGCCCGACGTAGTCGCTGACCTTCCGGGCGGTCCTGATGTCGTGGGTGACCAGCAGGTACGTTCCGCCGTGCTCGGCGTGCATCTGCAGGATCAGGTCGTTGAGCAGGCTCGTGCGGACGGGGTCGAGGCCCGAGTCCGGCTCGTCGAAGAAGACGATGTCGGGATTCAGCACCATCGCCCGGGCGAACCCCGCACGCTTGCGCATCCCCCCGGAGACCTCGTTGGGGAACTTCTTCAGCGACCGCTCGAGCCCGACCTCCGTGCACCGCGCCAGCACGATGTCGTAGATCTCGTCCTCGGACTTGTCCGTGTGCTTGCGCAGCGGGAACGCGGTGTTGTCGAAGATATTCATCGACCCGAACAGGGCGCCGTCCTGGAACAGCACACCCATGCGCTTGCGGATGTTCGCCCGCTCCGCCTCGGACAGGCTCCAGAGGTCCTGGTCGAACACGCGGACCTCGCCCTCGTCCGGCTCGAGGAGCCCGACGAGGTGCTTGATGAGCACGCTCTTGCCGGTGCCGGAGGGCCCGAGCACCGTGGTGATCGCGTCGTCGGCGAACTGCAGGTCCAGCCCCTGCAGGACCTTGAAGGTGCCGAACGTCTTGTGGACGTTGCGGACCTCCATCGTGTGGGGCTTGTCGTCGAGCCGGGGCGCCCCCGGGACACGGGGCAGGACCGTCGTCGGCGCGTCGCCGTACCGGTCGCTGCCTATCGGGGTGCCGGACATGTGGGCTCCTTGCTCTCGGGCCGCGCCGGGGTCGTCGCGGCGCCGTGGTCGGGCGGAGGTGTCGCGTCGCAGCCGACGGACGGGCGGACGGTTCTTACGCGGTGCCGAACCGCGGCGCGCTGGTGAGGAAGGAGAAGAGCACGCCGACGCCGGCGAAGAGCATCGCCGGCAGGGCGTGCCACGCTCCGCCGAGCGCCAGCAGGACCACACCCGCCACGCCGAGGACCACCAGGAGGAGGCGCGCGGCGTGCGCCCCGCGGGCCTGCCACAGCGCTCCGGCGACGACCGTCGCCGCGAGCGCGATCCACACCGCGCCGTCGAGCTCGCGGGCCGCCGCCACGACGTCGGCGAACACCCCCGTGCCGGGGGTGAAGCCCGCCGGGCCGACGAGGGCGCCGGGCCCGGCCCACGCCATGACCAGGAGCACCCCGGCGAACGCGATCCAGGCGAGCGCCCCGGCGGTCCGGGACCACGGTATCCGCGGCCGGGCGCGGCGGTGTGCACCGCGCCGTCCCGCCACGGCCGCCTCGATCGTCGCCCGGTCGGATCGCACGCGATCCGGGCCGTGCGAGACCGACGGGAGCGCAGTCGTCTCATCGTCGTGCACCATCGAAGCACCTTCGCTCGAAGTGGTCCGGCCGGCGGCATCGCCGGTGGACGCGCTGGACGTGTCGAGCGTGACCCACGCTCACCTTCCCGACTACCTCCCGAGGAGTAGTGCCGCTCCCCCCTTCGGACCATTCCCCGAGGTCGCACCCCGCGGCCGGTCGACCACCCGGAAGAAGGACGGGGATCCCTCGCCGGGGGCAGGCGGACGCCACGCACGCCGACTAGCGTCACCCTCTGCGATCGCCGCCCCCACGGCGACGCGCACCGGGGTCGCTGGGTCGACTCCGCCGTGGTCGGCCCCCCGCTCCCCGGCCACGGACCCGCCTGGGCGCGGACGCTCCCCCAGTCCCGTCCGCGCCCAGTGCAGGCACACCCCCGGCGACCCCGTCCTCGTGTGACCCGGTCCGGATTCCGGGACGTTCCCGAGAGTTCGGCTCGATGATATAAAGGTCTGGCCAAAACCGGCCTCTGCTGCGAACGAGTCCCGACGTCGTGGCCTGCCCGGGCCGGGAGACACCGAGCGTCGAGAACGGTCGCTCACAGCGGTCGACGTCCGGCCGACAGACACTCACTGCCGAGGAGGGGC
>NZ_JACBXB010000822.1 GCF_013870575.1 Pseudonocardia pini | reverse complement strand
GCGCCAGTCCGGGTCGAGGTGCGCGGCGCTCGGCTCGGTCGGCGCGTCGGTCGGCGACTTCCGCGCCGCGTGCGTGAACTCGATCGTCAGCGTGAGCAGGTGGTCCAGCAGGGTCGCGACGTCGAACTCCGGGCACGGCGTGGGGTCAGCGAGCTGCTCGGGCCGGATCGCGGGCAGCAGCGCCGCCAGCCGGCGGGCTGCCGGTGCGAGGTCCGGGGTGTGCACGGCGGTGGTCATAGCGGTCTCCTCTGCTCGTCGGGAGGGGAGACCGAGGGCGTCGCGCAAACTCATCGGTCCCGTGTGTTTCGACACCCGGTAGAAGTTCTCCGGCGGAGGTGGGGCACCATGGAGAGGGACCTTCTGAACCGGACAAAAGGAGCAGCATGACCGCCAGCACCGCCACCGTCACCGGCGTCGGCAAGCTGTTCCGGGCCGTCGCGATCGCCGAGGCCTGCTCCTGGGCCGGGCTGCTGATCGGGATGTTCTTCAAGTACGTCGTGGTGGGCAACGACATCGGCGTGACGGTCTTCGGTCCGATCCACGGGGCGCTGTTCGTGCTCTACGTCGTGGTCACCCTGGTCGCGTGGCGGATGCTGAGGTGGGACCTCAAGACCGTGGCCCTGGCCCTGTTCTCCTCCATCCCGCCGCTCATGACGATCTGGTTCGAGCGCCGCGCCGCCGCCCGGGGGCAGCTCGCGGGGTGATCGTCGGGAGTGGAGCGGAACAGGCGCTGAGCGCACGTTCCGCTCCAGTCCCGGCGATCATGGCGGGACCGGCTGCGCGCCCGCACGCCTGCGGGCAGGGCAAAGGGGTCAGGAGAGACGGTAGAAGCGGAAGAAGTCGTGCTCCAGGGGGAGGACCTCCAGCTCCGCGAAGCCCGCCTTCTCCGCGTAGGCGCGCAGGGTGGCGGGGCGCATGACCGTGCCGGTGCCCGCCGAGTCGGCGTGGGCCATACCGTCGGCGAGGCAGCAGAGCAGGGAGTAGCCGTACATCAGCCGCTCGACCTCGTCGCCCGGCGCGGTGAACTCCTCCGCCACCTTCTCGTCCATCACCAGCACCTCACCGCCCGCCGCGCGCATCGCCGCCAGGACCGAGACCGGGTCCGGGAGGTCGTGGACGCACTCGAAGGCGCAGACGACGTCGTAGCCGGTGCCGCTCAGGGGCGCCTCGAAGAACCGCACCCGGTCGTCGACGCCTGCCTCCCGGGCGTTCCGTCGGGCCGCGGCGACCGAGGGGGCGTCGAGGTCGAAGCCGTCGACCGTCGCGTCCGGGTAGGCGAGCGCGATCCCGATCGCGGACCAGCCGTGCCCACAGCCGACGTCGGCGACCCGGCCACCGGCCCGCAGCGCCGCGTCGACCGACGGGATCGCCGGGAGGTACTCCGTGCCCAGCGGCCCGAGGAACAGCGGGCGGTTCGCGGCGGCCTGGCCCTCGTGGGCGTCCGGACCGTGCGCCGACCACGACACCCCGCCGCCGGTGCGGAAGGCCTCGACCAGCGCGTCGGTCTGCTTGGCGAACCCGATCACGGCCTTGGCGAGCGGGGCGACGTGGTCGAGGGACAGCTCGTCGAGCAGGGCGGCGCGGTGCTCGTCGGGGAGCGCGAACCGGCCGTCGGCCACCTTTAGGATCCCCGTCACGGCCTGCTGCTCGCACCATTCGCGGGCGTAGCGCTCGGCGGTGCCGGTGCGGTCGGCGAGCTCGGTCGGGGTCAGGGGCCGGTCGAGGGCCCGGTAGTAGCCGAGGCGGTCGCCCAGGTAGACGGCGTGCAGGTCCATCGTGGCGAGGACGGAGGCGAAGAGCCGGTCGGTGAGAGTGGTCATGGCGGCCACTGTGGCCGGCGCCGCTGTCGGCGCGGTCTCGCCCCGCTGTCACCACCGCTGCCAGGATGACGGCATGCTCCGCGTCCTCGGCCCCCTCGTGGTCGACGGCGTCGCGATCGGCTCGGCGCGGCAGCGTCGGCTGCTCGCCGCGCTGGCCCTCCGCCTCGGGGCGAGCGTGCCCGTGGACGTGCTCGCCGAGCTGGTCTGGGGCGCGGACCCGCCCGCCGACCCGGCGGGCGCGGTGCAGACGAACGTGGCCCGGCTGCGCAGGCTGCTGCCGCCCGAGCTGGTCGTGCAGACCACCCCCGACGGGTACCGGCTCACCGCCACGGAGGTCGACGCCGCCCAGTTCGAGGCGCACGTCGCCGCCGACCGCCACGAGCAGGCCCTGGCGGTGTGGGGCGGTGCGCCGTTCGCGGAGCTGGACCACCCGGTCGTCGCACCCGAGGTCACCCGGCTGTACGAGCTGCGGGGCCGGGCCGTCGAGGGCTGGGCGGGGACGCTGCTCGGCACGGGTCGTCCGGCCGAGGCCGTCGCCG
>NZ_JACBXB010000821.1 GCF_013870575.1 Pseudonocardia pini | reverse complement strand
TCGCTCACGCCGGCACCTCCACGCGTTCCTCGTGGGCGACCGTCGCGTCGGCGCCCGGGCGCAGCACCCGGCGCAGGATCGGCGGGGTCAGCAGGACCGTGGAGGGGTCGGCCAGGTTCGCCACCCGGATCAGCGCCCGCGCCACCACCGGGTCGGCGTGGGCGACCCGCTGGACCCGGGTCACGTAGCCGTCGAGCACCCGGGCCGGGAGGGGCCGCGAGCCCGCCACCTCGGGCAGCCCGAGATCGGCGCGGGTCGCGATCTCCCACGCCGCCGCGCACAGCCTGCCGACGCTCCGGTTCAGCTCGCGGGTCCGCCTGCCGTCCCAGGTGCGCAGCGCCTCCACCTGTTGAGCGGCGAGCGTCATGCCCTGGGCATAGAGGGGGTTCAGGCTGCAGACGGCGTCGCCGAGCACCAGCAGCCCCTCGGGGAGGCAGCGCAGCAGGTCGTAGCGGCGGTGCCGGGAGCCGCGGAACCGGTACGGGACGGGCTCGTCCAGCGGCTCGGCCGCCGCGACCAGGTCGCCGATCGGCCCGGTCGGGAGGGACGCGGCGAAGGCGCGGAAACCGGCGTCGTCGAGCGGGGGATGGTCGCCGAGGATCCCCGCGAGGGTGACGAGCCACCGCTCGCCCTCGACGGCCATCGCGCCCCCTCCGCGGGATCGCGGCACGGTCGAGACCAGCGCGTTCAGGTCGCCGCCGAGATCGTGGGGGCGTCGCCGGTACGTCCGGGTCGCGTAGCCGAGGTCGACGTCGACGCGGTCCTCCCGCGGCCGCGCCACCCCGAGCTCGGCCAGCTGGTCGGGCAGCCGGGAGGCACGGCCCGAGGCGTCGACGACGAGATCTGCGGGGAGCATCGAGCCGTCGGCGAGCCGGACGCCACGGACCCGGCCCGCGTCGAGCTCCACGCCGGAGGCGGTACCCACGTGGAGCTCCGCGAGTGTCCGGTGGCGCAGGACGTCCTCGATCAGCGGACGGGAGGCGAGCACCGAGGTCAGCCCGGTCGCCGTCGGGTGCAGGCGGCGACCGTGCAGGAACCAGCGGGTCCGGGCGAGCGGCTCCGCGGTGAGCGCCCCGGCCGCCAGCAGGTCCGCGGTGAACCCGGGGTGGATCTGTTCGGCGATCCGCCTGCCGCGGTCCAGCAGCCCGTGCAGGTGCCTGCCCTGCGGGACACCGCGGCGGGCGCCCCCCGCGGGGTCCCGCTCGACGAGCGTGACCGGACCGCGTTCGGCCAGGACGTGCGCCGCGAGGAGCCCTGCGAAGCCGCCGCCGACCACCACGGAGCGCATCGGGCCGTGCGGCGGTGGCGGCTCAGGCGACACGGCCGAGTCCCAGGACCTCGGGGTCGGTGGCGAGGGCGCACAGCCGGTCCAGGGGGTCGGCGACGAGCGTGCGGGTGGTGAGGTCCAGCAGCCCCGAGACGCTGCGCACCTCGGCCGCCACGGTCCCGTCCTCGACGCGGGTCAGCGGCTGGGTGATCCGGGCGGTCTTGCCGGTGCCCCACTCGAACTCGCAGCCGACCGCCACCACGTCGTCGTAGCGCAGCTCGCGGCGGTAGGAGATCGTCGTCTCCAGCATGATCGGCATGATCGCGTGCTGCAGGAGGGTCGGTGCCGACAGCCCGGCGGCGGCCAGCGCCTCCCAGCGGGCGTGCTCGGCGTAGTCCAGGTAGACGGTGTGCCGGACGTGTCCGAGCGCATCGATCTCGTAGCCGCGGACGGTGAGCTCGGTGCGATGCGTGGCGGGGGCGCTCATGGGTTTCAGACCACCAATTCCGGAGCTCCGGGTCAATGTCGTCGAACCCCGGGAATCGCCCCATCAGAAACGGCGATCGAACCCATTCGGTCACATTCGGTTCAGCTTCTCGACGGTTTCTCGGGGTGGGCTGAGGCGATGACCACCGACCTGACACCACCCGTGTTCGACGCGTTCGCGCCCGAGCACCGCCCCGACCCCTATTCGCGTTATGCGCTCGTCCGGGAGGCGACGCCCTACCTCGACAGCGGGTTCGGCGTGGAGTTCGTGACCCGGCACGCCGAGTGCACCCAGATCCTGTCCGAGACGCTCTGGAGCCACCGCGACGAGGCCGACCTCTTCCACCCCGAGGCGGCGAAGGCCGACCTGCCGACCTCGTTCCTCTGGATGGACCCGCCGGACCACACCCGGCTGCGCAGGCTCGTGAGCCGGGCCTTCACCCCGAAGAGCGTGACGGACCTGCGGCCGCGGATCACCGCGCTGGTGACCGGCCTGCTCGACTCGGCGCTGGAGCAGGGGACGGTCGAGGCCATCGAGGCGATCGCCTACCCGCTGCCGCTGATCGTGATCTGCGAGTTGCTCGGCGTCGAGGACACCGAGCTGGT
>NZ_JACBXB010000820.1 GCF_013870575.1 Pseudonocardia pini | reverse complement strand
GCGCTCGCCCGGGCCTACGGGGTGGGCGCCGACGCGGTGCGGGAGGGGCTGCGCGGGTTCCGGCCAGGGCCCCACCGGTCCGCGCTGGTCGGGACCGTGGACGGCGTCCGGTACGTCGACGACTCCAAGGCCACCAACCCGCACGCCGCCGACGCGGCGCTCGCCGCCCAGCCGAGCCGGCACATCGTCTGGATCCTCGGCGGGCTGCTCAAGGGCGCCGACGTCGACGAGCTCGTCGCGAAGCACGCCGACCGGCTCGCGGGTGCGGTCGTGATCGGCGCCGAGCGGGGGGAGATCGTCGACGCACTCGCGCGACACGCGCCCGAGATCCCCGCCGTCGAGGTCACCGAGGGCGACGATGGGGTCATGCGCTCCGCCGTCCGCCGTGCCGCCGCACTCGCCCGACCGGGGGACGTCGTACTCCTCGCACCCGCCGCCGCGTCCATGGACCAGTTCCGGGACTACGCGGCCCGCGGGACCGCCTTCGCAGCCGCCGTGGGGGAGCTGGCCTGATGGCCACCCGCAGCCCGGGCACCACCCGCTCGCGCCGCAGCACGCCGAAGGAGCCGGAGGGTCGGTTCGGTCCCGCGCGCGCGGCCGTCGGACGCGGCGCGAAGGCACTCGACGTCTGGTTGCGCCGCCCGCTCACCTCCCTGCACCTGATCCTCGCCGTATGGGGCCTGCTCACCCTGTTCGGCCTGGTCATGGTCCTGTCGGCCAGCGCGGTGGAGTCCTACTCGGCGGGCGGGTCGTCGTACTCGGTGTTCGTGCGCCAGCTCGGCTTCTGCGCGGGCGGGCTGGTCCTGTTCTGGATCGGGCTGCGGGTGCCGCCGAAGCGGATGCGCGCGTTCGCCCCGTGGATGCTGCTGGTGGGTGTCGTCGCGCTGGTCGCGGTGCTGATCCCCGGGGTCGGGGTCACGCGCAACGGGTCGCAGGCCTGGTTCGCGATCGGCTCCTTCTCCGTGCAGCCCTCCGAGGCCGTGAAGGTGGCGCTGACGCTGTGGGGCGCGCACGTGCTCGTCGCCCGCCGCGCCGTGATGCACCGCTGGAAGCACGCGCTGAACCCGCTGGTCCCGGTCACGTTGCTGCTGCTCACGCTGCTGGTCCTCGAACCGGACCTGGGCATGACGATCTCGCTGGGCATCGTCATGATCGCGCTGCTGTACTTCGGCGGCGCCCCGATGAAGCTGCTGCTCACGATCGGCGTCGGCGGCCTGGCGGGCGCGGTGGTCCTCGGCCTCACCGCGGGCTACCGGGTCAGCCGGATCACCTCGTTCCTGTCGTCGGACACCGCCGACCCGCTCGGCCCCGCCTACCAGGCCACCCAGGCGCTGTACTCGCTCGCGGACGGCGGGCTGTTCGGCGTGGGGCTCGGCCAGGGCCGCGCCAAGTGGGACTACCTGCCCAACGCGCACAACGACTTCATCTTCGCCATCATCGGCGAGGAGCTGGGCATGGTCGGCGCCTTCGCGGTGCTGGCCCTGTTCGCCACGCTGGCCTACACCGGGCTGCGGATCGCGCGCCGCAGCACCGACCCGTGGCTGCGGCTGGTCACCGCGACCTCCACCGCGTGGCTGGTCATCCAGGCCGCGATCAACATCGGCTACGTGGTCGGTCTGCTGCCGGTCACCGGACTCCAGCTGCCGCTGATCTCCTCCGGTGGCACCTCGATGGTGGTGACCATGTTCGTGTTCGGCATCCTGACGAACGCCGCCCGGCACGAACCGGAGGCGGTCGCCGCGTTGCGGTCGAACGGCCAGGGCCGGATCGCGACGTTCCTGCGGCTGCCGCTGCCCGAGCCGTACCGTGCGGTGCGCGGATCGGCCTCCGGAGGCGCAGCCCGCGGAGCCGATCCTCGATACCGCAGTCCCGTCCCGCGCCCGCCCGCCCAGCGGTCGGTGCGTCGCTGAACCGAAGAGGGCCCAGCCAGTCCATGAGTCAGTACGGCACCCAGTACCTCCCGCGCATGGGCTCCGGCCCCTCCGTGGTGATCGCAGGCGGCGGCACGGCCGGGCACATCGAGCCCGCGCTGGCCTTCGCCGACGCCGTCAAGCGGCTGCGGCCCGACGCCACCGTCACCGCCCTGGGCACGGAGAAGGGCCTGGACCAGCGGCTCATCCCGGCCCGGGGCTACCCGCTGGAGCTGATCCCGCCGGTGCCGCTGCCCCGCAAGCCCTCCGCGGACCTGCTGCGGCTGCCCGGTCGGGTGCGCGGGGCCGTGGCCAGGGTGCGGGAGGTCCTGACGAAGGTCGACGCGGACGTCGTCGTCGGGTTCGGCGGGTACGTCGCCCTGCCCGCGTACCTCGGCGCGCGCGGCCGGGTGCCGATCGTCGTGCACGAGGCCAACGCCCGCGCGGGGCTGGC
>NZ_JACBXB010000819.1 GCF_013870575.1 Pseudonocardia pini | reverse complement strand
GCAGGCCCAGGTGCCCGGCGAAGGTGTCCGAGGTGTACTCGCGCTTGTAGAGCCCCTTGCGCTGCAGGGCGGGCACGAGCTCGTCGACCAGGACCTGCAAGGTCTCCAGGGTCAGGTCGGGGGCCAGGACGAACCCGTCGGCCGCGCCCGCCTTGTACCAGTCCTCCAGGCGGTCGGCGAGCAGCTCGGGGGTCCCGACGAACGTCGAGTGCCCCGCCCCGACGAACCGGCTGCGGGTCAACAGCTGCGCCAGCGGCAGCCCGGCGTGCTCCCGCAGGAAACCGTGCACCGACGCCCGGAACCCGAGGCTGACCGTCTCGCTCGCGGGCAGCTCCGCCAGCCGCCGGGCGGACAGCAGCTCGACCGGCAGCGGCTCCTGCGGGTCCAGGGTGGAGACGTCGAAGTCGATCAGCCGCCCCAGCCAGGCCACCTGCTCGGCGGTCTGGTCCGGGGACTGGCTGTAGACGTCCGCGACCTTGGCCTCCGCCTCGGCCTGCGTGCTGCCCAGCACCAGACGCAGGCCCGACAGGTAGTTCAGGTGGTCGGCGGGCCGACCGGCGCTGCGTGCGTCCCCGCGGAACGCCGCCCGGTGCTCGACGGCACCGGCGCGGGTCAGGTCCGCCGCGAAGACCCCGTTGGCGTACCGGCCCGCCAGGGACCGGCCCGCGTCGGACGTGCTGGCGCGCACGATCGGCGGCCGCCCCTGCCGGGACGGCGGCACGGCGAGCCTGCCGCGGACGGTGAACTGCTCGCTGACATGGTCGACGGTCGCACCCGACCAGAGCTCCGTGACGATGCCGACGAACTCCTCGGCGCGGGCGTAGCGGGTGTCTCGCGGCGGGTGCGCAGGGAGCCCGAAGTTCGCCGCGGCGGCGCCGGAGTGCGAGGTCACGACGTTCCAGGCCAGCCTGCCCCCGCTGAGCACGTCGAGCGAGAGCAGCCGCTCGGCCAGCCGGAAGGGGTCGTTGTACGTGGTCGACGCGGTGAGCAGGAAGCCGACGTGCTCGGTCGCCTCGATCGCGGCCGTCCACGCGGTGAAGCGGTCCAGCCCGTCCGCGACGGCGGTGGTCGGATCCGTGATCTGCGAGCCGTCCCCGGTGAACACCGCGTCGAGCAGCCCGGCCTCGGCGAGCTGCGCGAACTCCGCCCAGTAGGCGGGGTCGTACAGCGAGAACCGCTTCAGCCGCGGGGAGAGCCAGGCCTCGGGCAGGTTGCCGTAGGTCCGTAGGTTGTAGGCGAGGAGGATCTCGTCCCGGCTCATCGGAGGCCCCGTGCCTCGGCGGACAGCGCGGCGGGCATCGGTGAGGGGTCGGGGACGGACGACGACGGGCGCGGGGACATGCAGGACCTCCGGAACGGGCCCGGTTCGACCTCGGGCCACCAGCGACTGATCGGCGAGGCTCCCGACGGGAGCCGAAATCAGCTCGAACAGCAGGCGCCTGCGACCCGCAGCAGGTCGATGTGTCGCCTGCGGTAGCCGACGAAACCCACCGTCGCGGCCCCGATCCGCACCACAGCCCCCATCGCTCCCGGCGTGAGCACCCGTGCCGCGGACGGCGGGTTGCTGCGGCGTCGTCGAGCCAGGTCTCTCGGCCGCTCTGGATGGACGTCCTCGACACAACCCTCGCCTCGGGCCGGTGTCAAGACGGGGAGACGATCGTGGCGGTCACAGGCCTCGACCGCGGCCGGCACCCCGCCGTACGCTCGAGCGGTGATCGTCCGGGTGTCCGAGGCGCTCGTCCGGCTCGACCGGGTCGCGGAGTTCCTGCGGCTGCTCGAGGACCTCGTGGCGGACTTCCCCGACCGACACCCCGGCCTCGTGCGGCACGAGATCCTGGTCGACCTCGCCGACGCCCGGCGGGTCCAGTACGTCGGGGTGTGGCGGGACGAGGACGCGCTGGTCGACTACGCGGGTCCGGACTGGCGGACCGTCCCCGTCACGTTCCCCGGCGAGGAGCAGCTGTTGGAGTCCCCGCTGGCCCTCCGCCACTTCCGCCTCGTCGAGTAGCCCCCCGGGGTTCGCGGCGTCCCCGTCCTCCCCGCGCCGCCCGCCCGTCGTCCTCAGTCGACGCCGAGCTGCTCGAGGGTCCGCTGGGCGGCGTCGAGCTCCTCACGCAGCTGCGCGACACGCTCCTCCTGCCGCCTGCGGGCCTCGACCAGTGCCGACGTGACCACCTCGGCGACCGCCGGCGGGAGGGACCGAGCCGCCGCGGCGACGTCGGCCGCCTGGACCGGCGTCGACGGCACGACCCGTTTCGCACCCGCCTGCACCTCCACCGTCCAGTCGCCCCCGGCCGTGGAGGTCAGGGTGACCGTCAGCTCCCCGGAGCGCTCGCCCCGCTTGCGGGCCCGCGCCGGGGCCGCTTTC
>NZ_JACBXB010000081.1 GCF_013870575.1 Pseudonocardia pini | reverse complement strand
CCACGGCGACGGCGTGGGCGCGGAGTGACTGAGGCCATGGAGGGTCTTCTCCCAGTAGTGCGGCTTGGTGACGAGCTGCCACACGGCCTTGTACGAGGCGATCGAGTGCAGCAGCCAGTAGAGCGGGTTGAGCAGCGCCCACCCGACGAGCGCGTACCGGCGCCGCTTGAAGGCGCCCATCATGGAGACGTAGATCATCATCCCGTTGCCGATGACCAGGTTGAACAGGCTGACCCACAGCACCCAGCCGGGGAACAGCCCGGCCAGGGCGTCGGGCGGCAGCAGCAGGGAGACCACGAAGAGCAGGTAGAGCGGCGGCGTGAACAGGAACGTGACGGGCGTGCCGCCGATGAGCAGCGCGAAGGCCACGCTCTGCTTCAGCCCCGCGGTCCTGACCAGCCGGACCGGGTGCCGCAGGTGGACGAGCAGGGTCTGCAGGTAGCCCTTGATCCAGCGGGAGCGCTGCCGGACCCAGTTGCCGGGGGCGCGGTTGGCCTCCTCGTACGTCGTCGAGTTGATGACGCCCACCGTGCTGCCCAGGGCCGCCGCCCGGATGCCGAGATCGGCGTCCTCGGTGACGTTGAACGGGTCCCAGCCGCCGAGCCTGCGCAGCGCCCCGGTCCGGAAGTGGTTCGACGTGCCGCCCAACGGGATCGGCAGGTTCAGCCGGTCGAGCCCGGGGAGCATGTAGTCGAACCAGAACGAGTACTCGGTGGTGAACATCCTGGTCAGCCAGTTGTCGGAGGCGTTCCAGTAGTTCAGCGCGGCCTGCACGCAGACGAGGCGCTCGCCGCCGCGGCGGAAGGCGACCACGGCCTTCTTGAGCTGGTCCGGATCGGGCTTGTCCTCGGCGTCGTAGATCACGAGGTGCTCACCGCGGGCGAAGAACAGGCCGACGTTGCAGGCCTTGGGCTTCGTCTGCGGGTGCCCCGGCGGAATGATCAGGAAGCGGAAGTTCTCGGGCGGGTCGGCCGCCCGCGCGGCCTCGATCGTCTCGGTGTCCGACTCCTCCAGGAGGAGCAGGACCTCCAGCTTCTCGGCGGGGTAGTCCAGCGCGCCGAGATTGCCGATGAGCTGCGCGACGATGTTGGCCTCCCGGAACACCGGGACGAGGACCGTGTAGACGGGCAGGTCGGCGTCGCGCAGGGCGGCCACGTCGTCGTCGGTGACCTGGACGTGGTTCTCCTGCCGCACACCCACCATGCAGACCACGAACTTGAACGTCACGGCCACGAGGAACGCCACGGAGATGATCGCGAGCAGCGCGACGACCGTGGCCTTGGTGGCCAGGAGCAGCCCCGCGACGAGCGCGGCCAACGCCGCGTACAGGACGATCCGCTGCCCGGTGAAGAGCACCTGACGCGCCGACTGCGCCTTGTCGCGGGACCACAGCCCGAGGGTCGCCTGCTCGACCACGGTGTCCCGGTAGCCGGTGTGCAGGGCCTGGAGGATGTCCCAGTCGGTGGTGACGTACTCGCTGATCCGGCTGCCCAGGCGCTCCTCGATGGTCCTGGTGCGCGCCGGGTCCGGCCGCTCGGAGGTGGCGACGTCGACCTCGTTCCCGTTGCGCCGGAACGGGAACCACCCCTGGTCGGCGAGCTCGTGGGGATCGAGGTCCTGGAGGAGGTCGTGCTCGGCCCGCGTCTCGGACAGGTCGACGAACGGCCGCCCCCACATCCGCGCGAGCACCCGGTACAGCTCGCCGCGCCGCACCAACCCGGCCCCGACCAGCACCGCCCCCACCCGCACGTCGGACCGCGCGGCGACCGCCACCGCCCAGTCCCGCTGCGCGGCACTGATCCGCCCCTCCGCCACGAGCACGTCCCCGAGCCGCGCGTCCCTCTCCATGACCGGAGCATCGTCGGCCTTCCCGCCCCCAGCACGCCTGACCAGCGAAGACGACCCGACCGAGTGACGAAGTGGGGGCCCGGTCCCTCGGCCGAACGCGGTGGGTAGACTTTGCGACGCACCACGCCGCCTTAGCTCAGTCGGTTAGAGCGACGCACTCGTAATGCGTAGGTCTGGGGTTCGACTCCCCAAGGCGGCTCCACTGTTTTCCGCAGGTCAGAGACCTATGGCTGTTCTGTTGGAGCGTCTGGTTCGATAGACCGGCGCACCAGCCGACTCGCTCTTGGCATGGGCTTTTCGGAGCTATCTGCTCTGTTCAGCGGTCTGTGGCAGGGGATGTTGGGCGGTGTGCCGGGGCATGACGGACTCATGCCCCGGCGAGTGTGTTGCTCGGACAGACGGAAGGTGCGTCCTGAGTTCGTGGGCGCGAGTGTGTACGCATCTGCGTACACTGGTGGTCGTGCAGCTTCCTGAGGTTCTGTCGTTCCGGGAGTTCCGTGCGGGCTTGGCTGCGGCTCTTCGCCGGGTGCAGGAGCCTGGTGCGCAGCCGGTGTTCGTGGGCGCTCACCGTCGCGCCGAGGCGGTGGTGTTGTCGGTGGAGCGCTACGAGCAGCTGGTTGCGGCGGCGGGTCGCCGCGAGGCGGTGGGCGAGGCCCTTGCGTCTGTTCGCGCTGAGGGACTGGAGCCGAGCGCGGAGGGGCTGGCCCGGCTGGCGGCGGTGGCCGAGGGGCGGTTGTCGCCTGCGGAGGCTCGTGAGCAGGTGCTGACCCGCTATCGCCGGTGAGTTCCGCTGATCCGTACTTCGACGCCGCGCACGGCGTCCTGCGGAACCGGCTGGGGATCGTCGACCGCGTCGAGTTGGAGCAGGTCGAGGCCGAGCTCACCGCCCTGCGTCTGGTGGAGTTGCAGGAGCAGCCGATTCCGGGCGGCTACGACCTCGCGCACATGCAGGCGTTTCACCGGTTCATCTTCGGCGATGTCTACGACTGGGCGGGAGAGCTCCGGTCGGTGGTGATCGGCAAGGGCGAAGTGTTCTGCCTGCCGCAGTTCATCGAGCCCTTCGCCGACGACGTCTTCGGACGGCTGGCGCGCGGCGGGTTCCTGTGTGGGTTGGGTCGGGCGCCGTTCGTCGACGGTTTGACGGAGTTGTTCGCTGACGTCAACGCGCTGCATCCGTTCCGGGAGGGCAACGGTCGCACGCAGCGGGTCTTTCTCGCGCAGCTCGCCGCAGACGCGGGGTGGCGGCTGCGGTGGGAGCCGATGAACCCAGGGGAGAACGTGCGGGTGTCACAGCTCGCCCACCGTGGCGATGTCGCGCCCCTCCGGGCGATGCTCGATGGCCTGGTTGACGCTGGAGGTGACGTTCCTCGACCGCGGTCGCCCTGAAGAGTCGGCCTGCCGGGCTGGGCATGGCTCGGGGCATGAGGTCCGAGTTCTGCCTGCAACCTCAGCGTCATGAGCGCCGTGAGCCGCGCGATCGGTGCTGGTAGAGCGCTGAGCGACGCACGTCGGTTGCCTCGTAATGCGTAGGTCTGGGGTTCGACTCCCCAAGGCGGCTCCATAGAAGAAGCAGGTCAGCGGCCTGTTTCTCTCGCTGGAAGATCCACATCTGATCGGCTCGTGGCATGAGTCTTGGCATGTCCGCGGGATTTCGTCCTAGTGCCGCGTCAGGCAACGTTGGGTAGGTAATGCGGCCGCCGGATCTTGGACTCGGGTGCGAAGTGCTTCTTGGGTCGGGCGTGGCGGTTGGCCCATCGGACGTAGCCGGCGATCGCGGCCTCCTGGGCGGTGTGGGAGGGGTAGTCGCTGCCGTCGAGGGTGAAGTAGCGCAGCGCGGTGAACTCGGACTCGATCCAGTTCAGCCAGGAGGCGTTGGTCGGGGTGAACACCAACTCGACGTCGTGGCCTGTGCACCAGTCAGCGACATCGCCGCGCAGGTGCGGGGAGAAGTTGTCGCAGACGACGTGCAGCCTCCCGGTGGGGAAGCGGCGGCGGAGCTGGCGTAGGAACTCGAGGAACTCGCGGCCGCGTTTGCGGTCGCGGAGCCGGTAGAACAGCTGCCCGGAGGCCAGGTCGAGCCCGGCGAACATGTGCCGGACCCCGCCGTGGCGGCTGTAGGTGGCCCGTAGCCGGGCCGGGTGCCCGGTCGGGAACCAGCCCCGGCCCGGGCGGGGCTGCAGGTTCAGCGGCCCGAACTCGTCGACACAGATGACCCGCGCGCCGCGGTCGAGCCGACCGTCGGCGGCGCGGTCGTAGAGGTCGAGGATCCGGGCCATCTTCTCGGTGAACCGCGGGTCCTTGCTGGCCTTCCAGGTCTTGGTGGCCTGCCAGCGCACTCCTGCCTCGCGCAGGATCCGGCGCACGGTGTCGATGCTGATCTCGACCCGGTGTTGCAGACGCAGGTGCTCGGCCAGCTTGGACAGGCTCCAGGTGGTGAACGGCAGCCCGACCTGCGCAGGTGGGGTCCGAGCCACCCGGCAGACCAGCTCACGGACGTGGGGGCCGAACTTAGGAGGTCGGCCCCCGCTCCATTTTGGGTCCAGCGCCGCGAACCCCTTGTCGTTGAACGCGTGGATCACCTCCCGCGCGTACTGCGCGGTCGCGGCGAACATCGCCGCCGCCTCGGCAGCGCTGCGGCCCTGCACCGAGGCCAACACGATCCCGGCCCGCCGCAGGCGGACCCGGTCCCGAGCCGTGCGGGTGATCTTCACCAACCGCTGCGCCTCGGCCGGATTCAGCTCTCGAACGAACACCTCAGGCTGCCGCGCCATCGCCCACCTCCAGCGACAGCCTCCCAGGCAGTCAGACCGGGTCGATTACGACGGCAACGTTCTCGCACGAGGCACTAGCTTCTGCTCATGGCCAGCGGCTCGATCGAGACTCTGAGGTCGGGATTCCGGGCCCGCGTGTACGCGGGCAAGGACCCGATCACGCACAAACCGACGTACCTCCGCGGCGAGGTCCGGCGTTCTCGCGCAGACGCTGAGGCGGACAAGGAGCGGCTGCTCGCGCTCGCCGACAGCGGTGTGACGGTCGAGCTGAAGCGCACCGTCGGGACGCTTCTCGATCGCTGGATGGAGACGGTCGATCACGAGCTGAGCACAGCTGAGACGTCGGCCGGCTACATCTGACGGACGATCAAGCCCGCGCTTGGTGACATGCCGATTCGGAAGCTCCGGCACCGGGTGGACATCCTCGACAAGCTCTACACCCACCTCCGCCGGTGCAACCAGCTTTGCACCGGCCCGACGCCCGGGCACGTGTGCAAGCCGATGTCCGCGGGCGCTGTCCGTCGGGTGCACGCGATCCTGTCGGCCTCGCTGAACTACGGCGTCTCGTGGGGCTGGATCGAGCGCAACCCGGCCGACTACGCGCACCCGCCGAAGCTCGCCCGGCGGCAGGCGCTCCCCCCTCGCCCTCAAAAGATCGCCGCGCTCCTGAACGCCGCCGGAGCGGTCAACGAGGAGCTCGGGGTCTTCCTGTGGCTCGCGGTGACGACGGGTGCCCGCCGCGGTGAGCTCGTCGCGCTGCGCTGGTCGGACTTCGAGCTGGAGCGCGGACTGCTGCGGGTCAAGCGGATAGGGCTCACTGGCACCGACGTCGGCCAGCGCCTGAGGGGGCTCCGTGTGCCGCTCCTCAGCCAAGTTCAAGAGGCTCAGTGGCTCACCTGATCAGCGATGTAGCCGTCTGAGGTTTGCGCGCGCCACCCCATAACGGGACCACAGAGTAGGACGGATACCGTTCAGCAAGTGAATGAGAAAGAAGTACTGGAACGAATCCGCCGAGACTACGACCAAGTCGCCGACTTGTACGACGATATGGTGCGCGAGAGCGATGCCGTCATCGACGCGCTGCCGAAAGCGATGATCACGGCGTTCGCCGACATCATCCGCGCGAGCGGATCGGCGGGTGACGTACTCGACGCGGGTTGCGGCCCTGGACAGTGGACCGACCACCTAGACCGAGCTGGCATCCGTGCCTACGGAATCGACCTGTCACCGGCCATGGTCGCCATCGCCCGCAGATACCGTCCCGACCTCCGCTATGAGGTTGGTTCGATGGCTCAACTGGAGGCCCGGGATGGCGCGGTCGCGGGAGTCCTGGCCAATTTCTCGTTGATCCACACGCCACCGGACCTGCTACCGTCCGTCCTGGCCGAGTTCGCTCGCGTGATCGAGCCGGGAGGTCCGCTCCTCATCGGTGCCCAGATCACCGATACCGCGGAAGGTCATGACTGGGTTCACTACGACCACCGAGCCTCGCCTGCCTACCTGTGGACCCTCGACGCGCTCGCCGATCGACTCCGCAAGCACGACTTCACGGAACTCGGGCGCCTGCGCCTTGTCGCTCCAGCCCCGGGCAAGCCTCCTGGCGGCTACCTTCTGACAACTCGGAACCCCCGGGACAACTGAGCCCTATCCGGCCTGGTCAGAGGCGAGATCAGCTGCTGCGGCATGGCGTCACCCGAGCGAGCGAAGCTCCCCTGTACGCCGACGACTGAGTAGATCAACTCGTTCTAGCCAGGAGCTTCGGTTAGCGGCGCAAGCTCGCCCGCAACCAGAAGGACGGGGCGGCTTGGATGACGGTCAGGCTTCTGTCTAGGCCCCAGAGGGTCGCTCGGAGAGCCGATAAGGGCGGATTACGACAGTTGATGACGGCGCTCGCTGACCGACGCGACGGTTCGAACGTCGCACCGAAAGGAGGAGCCGTGGCCCACCGCGTCCACAGCCTGTTCCACCCGAGCCTCCGCGTCCCCGACCTGGCCGAGGCCATGGACTTCTTCACCCGTGTCTTCGGTCGCCGGAGCACCGTGATGGAGGACCTGATCAGCCCGGAGGTGCGTGCACTCAATCCCGCGTACCCCCGCGACTACTGCGCCTTCACCCTCATCCAGGATGTCTACTTCGACACCATCGATCCGCAGCGGTACGTGATCGACGGTGTACAGCGGTACCCGACTGTGACGGAGCCGCACCTGAAGTCCCTGGCCTTCTACGTCGAGGACCCCGGGGCCGCGTTCACGGCGCTGCGCGAGCACGGGATTCGGGTGGTCGACCAGCGGAACCGGATCGCCGACGGTGACGACCCTCCGCAGGCGTCGTCGCGGCCCATGATCCTCTTCTGGACCTTGGCCGAGGACGCCGGGCTGAGCTACGAGATCTTCCCGGCCGACGTGCCCTACCCGGGCGACGCCAGGCGCGACGCGGGCTGGGTACTGCCGGAGGTCTCCCCGGACGACCCGCTCGGTATCCAGCGCTGTTCACACCACACTGTGCTCACTGATCAGGTGGGGCGGGCGCTGCGCATCGCCGTCGACGTCCTCGGTGGCACGGTGATCGGGGAGGGGTGGAACGATCTCCTCGGCACACACAGCACCTACGTCCATGTCGCAGGCTCGACCCTCGAGTACGCACAGCCCATGGCGACCGATGGGGTGGAGGCGCACGTCCCGGTCCTCGCCGACCACCGGCGGACTGCGCCCGACGACTGCTACCACTCGATCACCTGGCAGGTTCGCGACCTGGATGTGGCGGCCCGCCACCTCGAGGCGCAGAAGGTCGGCGTCCGGGCCCGGACCTCCTCGTCCCTCGTCACCGATCCGGCGACGAGCCTCGGTGTCCCGTGGTGTTTCACCTCGGAGCTGGTGGCCGGCGACCCACGTGAGTGACGGGGCAGGGATGCGGTCGTCGGAGGGAACGAGGTGACGGAGTCGAAGGGGCGCAGCACTCGGCGCCGCCGGAACGGCGACGAGCCGACGGCCGATCTGCTGCTCGCGCACGCCGCCCGTCAATTCAGGATGAAGGGATTTCATGCGACGTCGATGCGGGAGCTGTCGGCGGCGTTGGGCATCGAGAAGTCATCCCTTTATCACTATCTGAGTTCCAAGGACGACCTCTTGTATCGCATCTGCGTCGAATCCATCATGCGCATTCGGATGGCTTCGGAAGCTGCCATCGCGGAGGTCGGGGATCCCCTCGGCAGGCTGGATGCGCTCATCCTTGCTCACGTCGAGTCGTTGCTGACCGATTTCGACCTGCACGCGACGACGTTCTTCGACCTGAGGTCGCTCGGTGAGCCGCAGAGCGCGGCGGTGATCGAGCTGCGTGACCGCTACGAGGCGATCGTCCGTGGAGTCATCGCCGACGGACAGTCGGCCGGGTTGCTCACCGCGGAGTTCACCGTTCAGGAGCTCGGACTGTCGTTGCTCAACCTGCTGAACTGGACCGTCTTCTGGTACCGGCCGGACGGCATCGACACCCCCGAGCGCATCGCGCGACTCCATCGGACGATCTTCCTGAACGGGGCCGGATCCGGAATCGGCACGGGGGGACTCGACCATTCGTTCTAGAGGGGACGGAGCCGCCCGGTGAACGCGCACACATCTGGCATTCTCACGCGAGGATCTGGAGCTCTTCGCGCCGTCGCCGTCGTCGGCGGCTCGCTCGCCGGGGTGTCGGCGGCCGAAGAGCTGCGCCGACTCGGATTCGACGGGAAGGTGATCCTGCTCGGCGCCGAGCGTCGCGAACAGCACGAGCACGCGGCGCACACCCCCGGACCCCCGAGATCATGGGACACCCCGACCGGACGGTGGTCTCGTCCGCCGACTGGACCTAGGTCGCTGTCGGTGCGGGGCCGGACGATCTAGCTTCGGTCGCGATCGTCTGACGAGCAGCGGCTCGGCCCCGCCGGGGTCGCGCGGGCTCCGAGCTCCGAAGGGTTCGCGAATGCGCCGCCCCACCCTGCTCCTGCTCCTGCTGGCCGTGCTCGCGGGCTGCGCGCCGGCGGCGCTGCCCTCCGCCGGACAGCCGCCGTCCGCGACCCCGGTCGCGTCGGCGGTGGTCGACGGCCCGGTCGACATCGGCGGCGGCAGGCAGCTCTACCTGCACTGCGCCGGACCGCAGACCGCCGGTCGCCCGACCATCGTGCTGGAGTCCGGCTACCACGACTCGTCCGACCCGTGGAACCTCACCGACGCGGCGGCCCCCGCGGTCGGGCCCTCGGTGTTCGAGCGGCTCTCGGCCGGGAACCGGGTCTGCGCCTACGACCGGCCGGGCACCTTCCGCTACGCCGACCCGCTCGCACTCACCGACCGCAGCACCCCGGTCCCGATGCCGCGGACCGCGCGCGCGGTCGTCGACGACCTGCACGCGTTGCTCGGTGCCGCGGCCGTGCCGGGCCCGTACCTGCTGGTCGGGCACTCGATGGGCGGCCTGTTCGCGCGGCTCTACGCCCAGCTGCACCCGGCCGACGTGGTCGGCGTGGTGTTCGTCGACGCGTTCCCGGTCGAGTTCCCCGAGCTGATGGGCGCGGTCTGGCCGGAGCACGCCGCGGTCCTCGCGGACCCGGTCCCGCAGTTCGCGAACGACCCGGCCGCGGCGGAGGTCGTGGACGTCGAGGCGAGCGCGGCCGAGGTGCGTGCGGCACCCGCCTACCCGGCCGTCCCGACGGTGGTCCTGTCCAAGACCGAGCCGTTCCCGCTGCCCGCGGGCGCGCCGCCGACACTCGGCCCGGCGCTGGACCGGGCGTGGCCCGAGGGCCAGCAGAAGCTCGTCGCGCTGACCCCGCGCACCCCGCACGTCGTCGACACCGGCAGCGACCACTACGTCCAGGTCCACGACCCGGACCTCGTCTCGGCCACCGCGGAGCTCCTGCTGACCCGAGCGGGGCACTGATGCGGTGGGCGGCTGCCGTCCTGGCCGCCGCGGTCGTCCTCGCAGGGTGCGGGTCGCCCGCGGCGCCGGCCGCGTCCTACGCCGTGGCGCCCTGCCCGAACCCGGTGGTCCCCGGGTTCCCGCAGCTCGACATCCCCGCGGGGGTGGAGTGCGGGTACCTGACCGTCCCGGAGGACCGGGCCGTCCCCGACGGCCGCACGATCCGGCTCCCGGTCCTCCGGGCGAGGGCGACCGCACCCTCGCCCGCGCCCGACCCGCTCGTCTACCTGACCGGCGGCCCCGGCGCGAGCAGCACGTTCAGCGTGGCGGCCAAGATCGCCGCAGGCTGGAACACCGACCGGGACGTGATCTTCCTCGAGCAGCGCGGCACCTACAAGGCCGAGCCGGTGCTGTCCTGCCCCGAGATCGACGCGTTCGCGGCCGAGTCGGTCGGGCTGGACACCTTCGACCCCGCGACGGCGGTCCGCAGCGCCGCCGCGGTCCGGGCCTGCCACGAGCGGCTCGCCCCACCGCGGACCTCGCGGCGTACGGCACGGCCGAGAACAGCGCCGACGTCGCGGACCTCCGCACCGCCCTGGGCATCGCGGCGTGGAACGTCTACGGCGTCTCGTACGGCAGCGACCTCGCCCTGCAGACCCTGCGCGACCACCCGGAGGGGATCCGCAGCGTCGTCGTGGACTCGGTGCTGCCGCCGCAGCAGACGCCGGACCGCATGTGGCCCGCCGTCGCGTCCATGCTGGACGCCGTGGTCGCGGGCTACGCCGCCCAGCCCGCCTGCCAGGCCGCGTACCCCACCCTGCGGGCCGACTTCACCGCCGTGGTGACCGAGCTCGCCGCGCAGCCCCGCACCGTCTCGACGCCCGCGGGGGACGTCGTCGTCGACGGCTTCAAGGTCGCCCAGGTCCTGGCCCGGTCCGCCACGGAGCCGGGCGCGGCCGCGGAGCTGCCGCGGATCGTCGACGACCTGGCCCGCGGGGACGGGAGCCGGGCGGCCGCGATGCTGCAGGGCGGGGCCGCACCACCGGGCCTCACCGGCCACGGACTGTTCTACGGCGTGTTCTGCGCCGAGCTCGCGGGCGCCCCGGGCGACCTCCTCGCCGGTGGCCGCGCGGCGTTCCCCGACCTGCCGACCGAGGTCCTGTCGCTGGTCCCGCAGCTGCCGTTCCTGTTCGCGGACTGTACGGAGTGGACGGTCCCGTCCGCCCCGCCGTCGGTCCGCGAGCCCGCGAGGAGCGAGCTGCCGGTGCTGGTCCTGGCCGGGGCGCTGGACGGGGTGACCGCGCCGTCCAACGCCGACCTCGCCGCCGAGACCCTGCCGAACGCGGTCCGGGTGACCTTCCCGGACGCGGGCCACGACGTCACCAACTGGTCCCCGGTCTGTGCGCGCACGGTCGTCGAGAGCTTCCTGGCCAGGCCGGACGCCCCCGATCTCGGCTGCGTGGCAGGCCTCGCCCCACCCGTCTTCACCGTGGGCTGAGCCCACCCGTCACCCGGAGGACCCTCATGGCTCTGCCCCGGCTCGTCACCGCGCTCGCCGGCGCGGTCCTGGCCCTCGCCGCCTGCTCGACCGCCCCGGCCCCCGCCGCCGCCCCTCCCGCGCCGGACTACGCCGCCGCCCTCGAGCCGCAGATCACCGCGCTCATGGCCCAGCTGCAGATCCCCGGCGCGAGCCTCTACGTCGACGTCCCCGGGCGGGGCACCTGGCAGACGGCACTCGGGTCGACGACGGACCAGGGCGGGCGCCCGATGTCCGTCGAGGACCACTTCAAGATCGGCAGCGTCACCAAGACGCTGACCGCGGAGGTGGTGCTGCAGCTCGTCGACGCGAAGAAGGTCGGGCTGGAGGACCCCGTCACGAAGTACTGGCCGGGCGTGCCGAACGGCGACGCGATCACGGTCCGGCAGCTGCTGGACATGACCGCCGGGCTGTTCAACTACACCGAGGACGGCTACTTCAACCTCACCCTGGACAAGGACCCGACGCGCCCCTGGACCACCGGGGAGGTCCTCGGGATCGCGCTGGCGCACCCGCCGTACTTCCCGCCCGGGCAGGGCTACCACTACTCGAACACCAACTACGAGCTGCTCGGCGCGATCGCGGAGAAGGCGAGCGGGACCCCGCTGCCGACCCTCGTGCGCGAGACGGTGTTCGACAAGCTCGGCATGACACAGTCCAGCCTCCCGGCCTGGTCGGACGGCACGCTGCCGGAGCCGCACCCGCAGGGGTACATGTTCGGCACCAACGAGGAGGGCAACGCGGCGTACAACGCGGCCCTCGCCGGGGACAAGGCGAACGCGCAGATCACCGTCGCCCCCGGGACCCGGCCCAACGACGTCACCGACCTGCCCACCAACGGCCAGGCCAGCGGCGGCGCGGTCTCCACCGCGAAGGACATGGCGATCTGGGCGAAGGCCCTGGCAACCGGGTCGCTGCTCAGCCCGGAGGTCCAGGCCGAGCGGGTGCGGTACGGGGCCGACTCCGGCTACGGGCTGGGGGTCATGCGGACCGCCGCCGGGCTCGTCGGCCACGACGGCGCCGTCCCCGGCTTCCAGTCCTCGGTCTACTTCCACCCGCCCACCGGCACCACGATCGTCGTGCTGACGAACCTGCTGCTCGCGCCGAACACCTACTTCGCCGAGGCGCTGCCCGCCGAGCGGATCGTCGGGCTGGTCCGCGAGGCCGTGATACCGGCGTGAGCGCTCGTCGAGCCTGCCTGG
>NZ_JACBXB010000818.1 GCF_013870575.1 Pseudonocardia pini | reverse complement strand
AAACTGCCGCCCCACCCGGCACCGGTCCTGCTGCCCGGAGAATTGCCGCGACGCATCAGGCACGCGCTGGACTCATGATCACCACTCGGGTACGCGGAACCGCGCAACCAGCGGCGGAGCGAGCCCAACCACTGATCATGGCCCTCGGCTGCCCCGGCCCGCCCACATTGTCCTGATCAACAATCGCGCCACCTCTCGGCTATCCGTATCTCCGGCGGTGATCACCGAGGCGCCGCGCTGACCGGTGGTGGTGCTCGCGGTGTGGTGGAGCCCGGGGCGGGTGCTTGCCGACATTCGAGATCGTTGTCTCGGCACGCCCAGCCGCGGCTCGGGTCAAGCCCAGCACCAGCCCAGCAGAATCAGACCAGCATGCCCTCGCAGGTCCGGACCAGGATCCGGGCGGCGGTGGCGCCGGCGCGGGTGGTCAAGGGGTCTTCCGCCTCGCGCTGCCAGCGGGCCAGGGTGGTGAGGGCGGTCTCGCGGACCTTCACGACGTCGGCGGTCTCGTCGAGGCCGAGGCGGGTGCGGGGGTCGTCGCCGAAGGAGCCGAGCAGGCGTTCGGCGGCGCCGTCGTCGGCGGGCAGCAGGGTGGGGTCCTCCCGCAGGGCGTCGATCAGCCGCAGCTCGGTCAGCTCGTGGGCGCCTGCGACCAGGGCGTCGAACCGCCTGCGCAGGTCCTCCGGCGGCGGGGAGCCCGCGAAGAGCGCCTCCAGCGCCAGGATCGCGGTGCGCGCCTTGAGGATGTCGGCGCGGGCCGCGAACCGGGTCGTCAGGATCTCGTGCAGGCCGCTGATCCCGCTGAGCCGCTGCAGGTGGGTGGCCAGCGCGCCGGCGTCGGGCGCCTCGCCCGCCAGGATCAGGTCGATCGAGGCGCGGATCCCGAAGAAGCCGAGCCTGCGCACCAACGCCAGCCGCGTGGCCGGGTCGGCGGAACCGCCGGCGTCGGCGGAGATGAAGCGGTCGGTGGTGAGCAGCAGCCCGTCGCGGAGCTCGAGTGGCAGCGCCGCGAGCCGGGCGAGCACCGCGTACTCGGCCTGCCTGAGAGTCGCGCCGCACGCGGCCAACAGCCCGGCCACCGGGACGACGGTGTGGCACAACCGGTGCACCCGCGGATCCGCGGCGTAGCGCGCGGCGATCCGGGCGGCACTGTCGAGGGCGTCGGGCCGGGCGTGGCCGACCTCGTCCGCCCTGGCCAGCACGCCGATGGTGTTGACCGGCCTGCCCTGGCCCTCGGTGTCGTGGAAGGCCTCGAGGAAGTCGACGTCGTCGGTGTGCATGTGCCGCATCAGGTACACGACGGCGTCGGCGCCGGATCCGCGCGGCCCCTCCGGCGTGAGCAGCGTGAGCGAGCGCGCGGACACCTCCTCGCTGATCGAGCCCATGCCGGGGGTGTCGATCAGCGTCATCGCCTGCAGCCTGCGCGACGGCCAGTCCACCACCATCCGCGACACGAGGTCGGGAGCGTGACCGGCGAGGTCGATCGTGGCGAGCGACCCCTTCTCGGGGAAGGGCAGCTGGGCGGGCGGGCCGTCGGTGGGCAAGAGCGTGACCCGGTAGGCGGGCCCGTTGCGGAACCACGTGACGATCCGGGTGCACTCCTCCGCGTCCGTCGCCGCCAGGTCCTGCCCGACCAGCGCGTTGAGCAACGTGGACTTGCCCGCCTTCACCCGCCCCGCGATCGCCACCCGCAGCGGCTCGTCCAGCCGAGCACCCAGGGCCGCGACCATCGGCGCGATCCGGGTCCCCTGCGCGAGCCGGTAGGCCTCGCCGACCACCTCGCGCGTGCGTGCCACCAGCGTGCTCATCGCTCCCCCTCGCCGCCCGGGATCGGCGACTCGCGCCATGCCCTCGGTCCGCTCACGCCGCGACCGCCCGACGCACCGCCATCAGCTCGTTCGCCTGGTTCCGCAGCACCGCGAGGGACTTGAGGTCCGCCTCGATGCGGTCCACCTGCTGCTGTTCGGTGAGCTCGCTCTGCACGGCCTGCTCGGCCTCCTTCAGGGCCTCGGCCAGGGAGCGGAGCAGCTCGTCGAGACGTTCGGTGTAGCCGTCGCGCAGCTCCCGCTGGATCCGCCGGACGACGTCTCGGGAGTCCTTCCCGACGTGGATGTTGAACTCGTCCACGTACCGCCGCACCGCGAGCTTCGCCTTCTGGCGGCGCTGCTCGAGCTGGCGCTTGCGGTCGTCCTTCATGCCGCTGCGGCCCATCAGCGCGGCGGCCGCGATCCCGATCGGCAGCGGGATGGCCAGCAGCGCGATGTGGGTCAGCATGGTGAACATCATCAGGCCGCCGTAGGCCTTCTGGAGGCCCGCCATGCCCGTCGCGGACTTCTTGGACCCCACCGCGAAGCCCGTGTCCAACTGCAACGAGTCCA
>NZ_JACBXB010000817.1 GCF_013870575.1 Pseudonocardia pini | reverse complement strand
CCCGGCTCACCGCGGCGCTGCCGCAGGCCTGGGCGCGGATCCCGTTCACGCTCACCGTGGCGGCGCTGATGATCGTCGCGGGCCTGGTCGGCCGCACGATCTGGCGCCCGCTGAACCGCGAGGGCTGGTTCTCCGCCGTCGCCTACGGGCTGCCCGCGATCCGCGAGGGTCGGGTCTGGACGTTCCTGACCGGCCCGTTCTTCGCCATCACCCCCGGCCAGTTCCTCAGCGGCCTGCTGCTCTTCGCCCTCATCGTGGGGGCCTGCGAGATCCGGATGGGCACCCGGGTCGTGGCGGTCACCGCGATCGTCGGGCAGATCGGCGGCGTGCTGCTGGCGACGCTGTTGATCTGGGGGCTGTCGGCCACGCCGTGGGTCTGGGCCGCCGACCTCGCCTCCGTGCGGGACGCCGGGTTCACCACCGGCACCCTGACCGTCCTCGCCGTCACCACCGCCGCGCTGCGGTCGCCGTGGCGGCTGCGGGTCCGGGCCGCGCTGGCCTTCTACGTCGCGGTGGCGGTGCTGTTCGAGGGCACCCTGTCCGACGTCGCGCACCTGATCGCCGTGGTCGTCGGGTTCGTGGTCGGGCAGCGGCTCTTCGGTGTCGAACCCGGGTTCGGGCCGCGCACCCGTCGCGAGACCCGGATGCTCGCCTTCGCCGGGCTGCTCGCGATCGGGCTCACCGAGCTCGTGGTGCTGGTCTTCCCGGGCCGCGGCCCGTTCGGCCCGACGGGGGGCAACGGCACCCTGCTCGACGTCCTGCTGGACCTCGTGATCATCGCCGTGATCGCCAACGCGCTGCGGCTGGGCAAGCGCTGGGCCTGGTGGGTCGCCGTCGTGCTGGGCGTGCTCAACACGCTGACCCTGGTCATCGCCGTCGTGGCGCTCTCGGTCAAGGCGGCGAGCCCGGAGCTCGACATCACGATCTCCTCGCCGAGCGTCACCATCGGGACCGGCATCCTCTGGCTCGCCTCGCTGCTCCTCCTGCTGCTCAACCGGCGGTCGTTCCGGGTCCCGATCCGACGGCGGGTGCCGGGCGGGGTCGCGGGCAGCGAGGGCGACGCCCTGGAGCGCGCCCGCACCCTGCTGACGACCGTCGGCGGCTCCACGATGTCGTGGATGACCCTGTGGCCCGAGATGCGCTACTACTTCACGAAGGACGGCCGCGGGTACGTCGGGTACCAGCGCCACGCCGGGATCGCGCTCGCCCTGGCCGACCCGGTGGTCCCGCCGGACACGATCGCCGCGGCGGTCACCGAGTTCACCACCGAGGCCGAGCGCGGCGGCCTCACCCCCTGCCTCTTCTCGGTCACCGACGCCGCCGCCCAGGCCGCGCGGGCGGCGGGCTGGCGCACGGTGCAGATCGCCGAGGACACGCTGATCGACCTGCCCGGCATCGCGTTCAAGGGCAAGAAGTGGCAGGACATCCGGACCGCGCTGAACAAGGCCAAGCGCGAGGGCATCGAGTTCCGGGTGGTCACGCTCGCCGAGGAGTCGTTCGCGGTCGTGGCGCAGGTGCGGGCGATCTCGGAGCAGTGGGTCGGGGACAAGGACCTGCCCGAGATGGGCTTCACGCTCGGCAGCGTGGACGAGGCGCTCGACCCGGCCGTCAAGGTGGGGCTGGCGATCGACGGCACCGGCAGCGTGCACGGCGTGACGTCCTGGCTGCCCGTCTACTCCCCCCGGGGGGCGGATGGGCAGAGCGAGATCCGCGGCTGGACGCTGGACGTCATGCGCAGGCGCACCGACGGGTTCCGCTCCGTCATGGAGTTCATGATCGCCTCGGCCTGCCTCGCCTTCGGCAAGGAGGGCTACGAGTTCATCTCCCTCTCCGGGGCACCGCTCGCCCGCGGCGACGAGTCGGCCGAGCTCGACCGCACCGACCGGCTGCTGGACAAGCTCGGCGGGGCCCTCGAGCCCTTCTACGGGTTCCGTTCCCTGCACGCCTTCAAGGCGAAGTTCTCGCCGCGCTACGAACCGGTCCACCTCGCATTCCGTGACGAGGCGGATCTGCCTCGTATCGGAATCGCGCTCACCAGGGCCTATCTGCCGGACGCGACGCCCCGACAGCTCCTCGCGGCGGGCTTCTCCGGGGGCGGCGGACACGACCTGTAGTGCGGCGATCCTCGAAAATGATGATCGCCGCGGAGGAGACCTTGCGGTGGCGAAAAGCCGTACGCTAGGTTTCCTCCTGCACGGGGGATGCGCACTTGGGGCGCCCTGTCAGGTTCAATTCCTGTGTCCTCCACCAAACGTGGACCGAGGGTCGGCCGCCATTCCGGCGGCCGGCCCTCCGTCGTGTCAGGACCTTTTCGAGGAGATCGATGAGCGCGCCGACCGCGGAGCCCGAGCACGAGCCGGTACCGGAGGCCGCCGTGCACCCCGC
>NZ_JACBXB010000816.1 GCF_013870575.1 Pseudonocardia pini | reverse complement strand
GTCGCCCCGCGTGCCGTGAAGTGCCTGCCCTCGAAGTGCAGCGCCTCCTCGGTGCCGATCCGGCGCAGCACCTCGAGCGCCTCGTCGAAGAGGGCACCGCGCTCCTCGAAGTCCACGCCGAGCGCTCCGAACTCCGACCGCAGGTAGCCGCCGCCCGCGGCCACGGTGACCCGGCCCTCGGAGAGCAGGTCGACCGTCGCCAGGGTCTTCGCCGTGGCCAGCGGGGCACGGTACGGCAGGACCAGCAGGTAGGGCATCAGCCGGATCCGCGAGGTCGCCGCGGCACAGAAGGCCAAGGCCGCCAACGGGTCCAGCGTGGGGTGCCCACCGCCGCGCAGCCACTTCAGCGACGGCGCAGGGTGCTCGGTGAACGCCACGGCTCCGAAGCCCGCCTGCTCGGCGGCGCGCGCGAACGCGGTGAGACCCGGCCCGCCGTAGAGCTCCGGCAGGCAGCCGCCCTTGCCGAGCGGGTGTTCGACGGTGAACCGCACAGTGCCTCCTGGAACCGACTGCCCCGACTCCTACCGGACAAGAAGAGTATCCGCAATGGGCGCGACACCATTGACAACGTCCGCGGCGCCGGAGTCTACTGAGAATCCGATTCTCACTCGACGGCGACGACGGGGCGGGCACCCGCGACCGGCAGCACGGTCCACGTCGAGCGCCCACCCAGACAGTCCCGAGCAGACGGAGGCCGACGATGGCAGACGAGCGGACGAGCGAGACCACCCGATGAGCCCGAGGGACGTCGCGGTCGTCGGGGTGGGCGCCACCGACTACTACAAGCGCGGCGAGTCCTACCCGCGAACGATCACCGAGCTCGCGGGCGACGCGATCCTCGCCGCGTGCGCGGACGCCGGACTGTCGGTCACGGACATCGACGGGTTCGCCTACTACTCCGGCGCGGGCGCCGGGTACGGGCAGTCGATGGACACCGCGGAGTTCATGGAGACCCTCGGCATCCCCGAGGTCACCTTCACGGCCGCGCTCACCTCCGGCGGCGGTGGTGCGGCGGGCTCGATCGGCCTGGCCCGCGCCGCGATCGTGGCCGGGGACGCGAACGTCGTCGTCACGGTCATGGCCCTGCAGCAGGCGCGGCAGCGGCTCGGCTCCGTGTTCGCCGCCGCGGCGCCGAACCCGCTGAACTCCTTCCTCCAGCCCTCCGGCCTGTCCGGGCCCGGGCACCTGATGTCCGTGCTCACGCGACGGCACATGTACGACTACGGGACCCGGCGGGAGGCCTTCGCCGAGATCGCGATCTCGCAGCGTGCCAACGCCGCCAACCGGCCCAAGGCGCTGAAGAGAGACCCGATCACGGTCGAGGACTACTTCCACGCCCGGATGATCGCCGAGCCGCTCTGCCTGCTGGACTTCTGCTTGGAGACCGACGGCGCCGTCGCCGTGATCACCACCAGCGCCGACCGGGCGAAGGACCTGCGGCAGAAGCCGGTCCCCGTCGTCGCGGCCGCACACGGCGGGCACCGCGACTGGGGCCGGGCCTTCGGCTGGTTCGGCATGCCGCGCGAGGACTTCGCCTCGTCCGGCCACGCGCCCGTCGCGAAGCACCTGTTCCAGCGCGCGGGGGTCACGCCGGACGACATCGACGTGGCCCTGCTCTACGACCACTTCTCCCCCATGGTCCTCATGCAGCTCGAGGACTACGGCTTCTGCAAGAAGGGCGAGGGCGGCCCCTTCGTCGAGTCCGGGGCGATCCGCTACGAGGGTGGCTCGATCCCCGTCAACACCCACGGCGGCCAGCTGTCCGAGGCCTACGTCATCGGCATGACCCACATCCTGGAGGGCGTCGAGCAGATGCGCGGCACCGCGATCAACCAGGTCGAGGGGGCCGAGCTCGCGCTCGTCTCCGGTGGCCCGGCAGCGCTGCCGGTCTCCGGTCTGATCCTCGGGAAGGCCTGACGTGACCGCACCCACGCTGTCCACCGCCCTGCCCGGCGCGGACGTGCACATCACCACCAACCCGTACACCGAGCCCTTCTGGGAGGCCGCCAGACAGGACCGGCTCGTCGCGCCGAAGTGCGGCGACTGCGGCACGTTCCGGCTGCCGCCCACCCCGTTCTGCCCGAACTGCCAGTCCAAGGACGTCGACTGGACGGAGCTGTCCGGCGCGGCCGAGGTGTTCAGCTTCTCGGTGGTGCACGGCTACCCGGGCATCCCGGACATCACCCTCGTCGCCGCCGTGCTGGACCTGCCCGACGCCCCGGGCGCCCGGCTCATCGGCAACATCGTCGACGTCGACCCCGCCACGGTCGCGATCGGCGACCGGGTGCAGGTCTTCTTCTCCCCCATCGCCGACGGCTGGAAGCTCCCGCTCTTCCGCCCCGCCACCTGAGGACACGCACCATGGAGATCAAGGGCAAGAAGGCCGTCGTGT
>NZ_JACBXB010000815.1 GCF_013870575.1 Pseudonocardia pini | reverse complement strand
GCGTCGCGCTCCAGCTGGACATCACCGCCGCCGACGCGCCCGCGCGGCTGGTCGCATTCCTCGAGGAGCGGTTCGGGCGGGTGGACCTGGTGGTGCACAACGCGGGCATCACCCGGGACAAGCTGCTGGCCAACATGGACGCCGAGCGCTGGGACGCGGTGCTGAACGTCAACCTGCGCGCGCAGCTGCGGATCACCGACGCGCTGCTGGGCTCCGACCTGCTCGGCGACGGGGCCCGGATCGTGTCGGTGTCCTCGCAGAGCGGGATCGCCGGCAACCGGGGACAGGCGAACTACGTGGCGTCGAAGGCCGGGATCATCGGGATGGTGCGGGCACTGGCGCCGGTCGTCGCCGCGCGCGGCATCACGATCAACGCGGTGGCGCCGGGGTTCATCGAGACCGACATGACCGCCCACATGCCCGTCGCCACCCGGGAGGGTGGCAGGCGGATCAACTCGCTGCGCCAGGGCGGACTGCCCGTGGACGTCGCCGAGACGGTCGGCTGGCTCGGCCAGGCCGCGTCCGGCGGGGTCAACGGCCAGGTCGTGCGGGTGTGCGGTCAGTCGATGATCGGAGCCTGATGATCGGCCTGTACGCACGAGCCGCGGCCGGTTCGGTCCTGCCGCGGGCGAAATCGCTGCCGGACACCGTGCTCGAACGGTCGGTCACGCCGTCGGTGGGGCGGCTCGCGGACTACTCCGCGGTGTGCGGGTTCGCGTTGTCCGACGTGCTCCCGCCGACCTTCCCGCACGTCCTCGCCTTCGGGCTGCAGATGGAGCTGATGGCCGCGCGGTCCTTCCCGCTCGCGCTGCCGGGGCTCGTGCACGTCGCGAACACGATCACGGTGCACCGGGCGATCGGGCTCGGCGAACAGCTGGACATCCGGGTGCGCGCCGAGCGGTTCGGCGCGCACGCCCGCGGGGCCCAGGTCGATCTCGTCTCGGCGATCTCCGCCGCGGGCCGGGTCGTGTGGGAGGGGCGTTCGACCTATCTCGCCCGGGGCGTGCAGGCCCCGACCGGGATCGCCGGTGAGCTGCCGGACGTGGCGGCGCCCGAGGGCCCCGCGTCGGCGGTCTGGTCGCTGCCGGGCGATCTCGGGCGGCGGTACGCGGCGGTGAGCGGGGACGTGAACCCGATCCACCTGAACCCGTTGACCGCCAAGGCCTTCGGCTTCCCCCGCACGATCGCGCACGGGATGTGGACCGCCGCCCACGCCCTCGCCGCCCTGCAGGGCCGCACCCCCGACGCCCTCGCCTACACGGTGCTGTTCCGCAAGCCGGTGCTCCTGCCGTCCACCGTGGAACTGGTGACCGAACGGTCCGACACGGGCTGGGACCTGGCGGTGCGCGGCCGCAAGGGCTCCATCCACCTGGTGGGCGCCACGACCCCACCCGGGTGATCAGCAGGGTCTCAGGGTTCGTGGACCGGGCGGGAGAGCAGGGCGAGGAGGGCGGTGGGATCCTCGACATGGGCGTTGTGGCCCAGGCCCGACAGCTCCACCGGGGCCTCGACCAGGGCGGTGAGGTCGGCGGTGGTCACCATCGGGTCGTGCTCGCCGCGGGCCAGCCGCACCGGGACGGGGGCGACCGCCACCAGCTCGGCGAGGCGGGGGTCCCCCACCCCGAACGCCCGCGGGTCCAGTGCGGTCCGCCAGCCGCCGTCGACCTCGCGGACGGCGGCGTCCGGGACGGCGGCCGGGTCGGTGAGGCCGGCCTCGCGGACGTGCCGGGCGACGGCGTCCGCGCGGGTGGGGACCACCTTCGGCGGACGGTCGGCGAGCGCGGCGGCGCGGGTGAGGTCCGCAGGCGTCCAGACCGCCTTGATCCCGAGCCCGGTCACCGTCCGGACGCCCGGGAGCGCGGCCAGGTGCAGCCCCACCACCCCACCGAAGGAGTGCCCGAGGACCTCGGTCCCCGCGGGGTCGACGAGCGGGGCCACGGCCTGCGCGACCGCCTCGAAGGCGTAGTGCGGCAAGGGGTCGGAACCACCGTGGCCCGGCAGGTCGGGTGCGACCCAGGCCCGGTCGTCGAGCAGCGCGGTGAGGCCCGCCCAGACCTCGGCGGTGGCGCCCAGCCCGTGCAGCAGCAGGAGCGTGGGGCCCGTCGTGCCGCCGCGCAGGACGCGCAGGGCGGTCATCCGGCACTCACGGGCGGGATCCCCGCTGGGCTCCGGGCTCGCCGTCGACCTCTGCCACGGCCCCACCTTGGCAGGTCCGGACCGCGCTGCCCAGGGCGGCCGGGAGCGAGCGGCCACGTTCGGGTGACGCGAGTAATGCCCGGTCAGGAGTCGGCGATGTGACGGGCATGACGATGCAGAACGGCCCGCGGCCGCAGCGCAGCACCCCGCAGTCCCCGGCGCCGTTCGGCTTCCAGGGCGCGCCCCCGCAGGGGCCCTACGCCC
>NZ_JACBXB010000814.1 GCF_013870575.1 Pseudonocardia pini | reverse complement strand
CGCGGCTGCCCGCCAACATCGTGCTGCTGCGCAACCGCGCGGTGGTCGGGGTCGACTGGGGGGACTGGGCGCGGGAGGTCGGTGGGCCGGAGGGCAACGCCGAGCTCCTCGCGGACGTCCTCGGCCGGATCGCCCGGGACGAGCTGCACCCGCCGCGCCCCACCGTCGCGCCACTCGCCGAGGCGGGCGCGGTGCTGCGCCGCTACGCCGAGCGCGGCGTCACGGGGAAGTACGTGCTGGTCCCCTGAGGTCGTGAGCGGCGATGGTCGCTATGGCGACCATCGCCGCTCACAGGTCACCAGATGCGGACGCGGGCCTCGGGGGCGGTGTAGAGCGCGTCGGACTCGGCGACGGAGAACGCCTCGTGGAAGGCGTCCAGGTTGGTCACCACGGCGTTGCAGCGCAGGTCCGGCGGGGAGTGCGGGTCGACGGCGAGCCTGCGGACCGCCTCCGCGTCCCGGGTCGCGGCCCGCCACACCTGCGCCCAGCCGACCAGCACCCGCTGCAGCCCGGTGAACCCGTCCAGGACCGGGGCGTCCGAGCCCGCCGTCGCGATCTTGTACGCCTTGATCGCGATGGTCAGGCCGCCGAGGTCGCCGATGTTCTCGCCGACGGTCAGCGCGCCGTTGACCTTGTGCTCGGGCAGGCCGGCGGGGGAGAGCCCGGAGTACTGGTCGATGAGCGCCTTGCTGCGCTGGTCGAACTCCGCCCGGTCCGCGGTCTCCCACCAGTCGGTCATGTTGCCGTCGCCGTCGTAGCGCGAGCCCTGGTCGTCGAACCCGTGCCCGATCTCGTGCCCGATGACCGCGCCGATGCCGCCGTAGTTGGCCGCGTCGTCCGCCTCCGGGTCGAAGAACGGCGGCTGCAGGATCGCGGCCGGGAACACGATCTCGTTCATCCGCGGGTGGTAGTAGGCGTTGACCGTCTGCGGGGTCATCAGCCACTCGTCCTTGTCGACGGGGCCGCCGATCCGCGCGAGGTCGAAGTCGAAGTCCCACTCGGCCGCGCGCAGCATGGTGCCGAGCAGGTCGTCCGCGGACACCGAGAGCGTGGAGTAGTCCCGCCACCTGTCCGGGTAGCCGATCTTCGGCCGGAACTTGCCGAGCTTCTCCAGCGCCCGCTCGCGGGTCTCCGGCGACATCCAGTCCAGTGTGGAGATGCTCTGCCGGTAGGCCTCGACGAGGTTCGCGACGAGCTCGACCATCCGCTCCTTCGACGAGGCCGGGAAATGCCGCTGCACGTAGAGCTTCCCGACCGCCTCGCCGACGGCGCCCTCCACCACGGACACCCCGCGCTTCCACCGCTCGCGCAGCGCGGGCGTGCCGGACAGCGTGCGGCCGTAGAAGTCGAAGTCCTCCTCGACGACGGCGTCCGACAGGTAGTCCGCGCAGGCGGAGGCGACCCGGACCGAGAGCCAGGCCTTCCACTGCTCCAGCGGGAGGTCGCGCCAGAGCCGGGCCGCCGCGAGCACGAACGCGGGCTGCCGCACGACGACCTCGTCGAACGAGCCCTCCGGCGCCCGCAGCGCCGCGTACCAGGGCGCCCAGTCGAACTCGGGCGCGTTGGCCTGCACCGCGGGCCAGGTCATGAGTGTGTAGGTCTTCTCGGCGTCCCGGTTGGTCACCCGGTCCCACGAGATCGCCGCGAGCTGCGTCTCGAGGTCCATGACCGTGGCCGAGACATCCTCCAGCCCGACGAGCGACGCGAGCCTGGCCAGGTGCGTGAGGTAGGCCGCGCGGATCTCGGCGTACTGCTCCTCGCGGTAGTACGACTCGTCCGGCAGGCCCAGCCCGGCCTGCGAGAGGTGCACGAGGTAGCGGGAGGAGTCCTTCGCGTCGGTCCCGACGAAGGCGCCGAACAGCGCGGCCCGGCCCTGTCGCTGCCGCGCGCCGAGCACCGCCGCCAGCTCGGCCTTGTCGGTCGCCGCGGCGATCTCCGCCAGCAGCGGCTGCAGCGGCGCGGTCCCCTGCTCCTCGATGCGTTCGGTGTCCATGAACGCCGCGTAGAGGTCGGCGATCTGGCGGGCCTCGGGGCCCTCGGCGGCGGCCGCGCCCTCGACGATCGCGCGGACGTCCTCCTCCGCCCGGTCGCGCAGGTCGCGGAACGCGCCGTCCTGCGCCCGGTCGTCCGGGATCACGTGGCCTGCCAACCACTTGCCGTTGACGTGCGTGAAGAGGTCGTCCTGCGGGCGGGTCGCGGTGTCGACCCAGCGCAGGTCGAGTCCGCTGCGGGTGCGGTCGTCGGCAATCGTCACCCCGCCATCCTGCCTAACCGGGCTGCCGTGCCGCCATCGGTTCCGCGTACCGGGCCCGGGCCTCCGCGGCGACGGCGAGGGTGCGGCGGTGCGTCGCGAGATCGGTCCGGGTGGGCTGGGTCTGCACGACCAGAGTGGTCGCCCAGGTCA
>NZ_JACBXB010000813.1 GCF_013870575.1 Pseudonocardia pini | reverse complement strand
CGCCACGGTGAGCAGACCCCTGCCCGACCGGATGCCGCCCCACCGGATGCGCATCCGCGCCCCACCCCCGCCTGAAGATCGCCCGTGCAGGGCCGTCACCACCCGCGCCCGCCGGGTCAACGACTCACCGGGGCACGGGGATACCCCACCATCCCCGCCGCGTTCGGGGCGAGCCGGGTCACCGGTTCGGTGCGCGGCCGAGACCGGATCGTGAGTAGCCGGGAACCGGGCCCTCCGCTCGCGCGTTGAGCTGGGGAGATCACCCCATCGGAGCCGTGTCGGGCACGGTGGCGCAGGCTCGGCCCCCGGCAGCTATCCTGGCGGATCAGGCCGGTCGGCGCGTCGCCGCCCGCGCGGTACCGGCGAAGCACTTATCGGGAAGGTGAAGGCCGCCCAGGCCGAAGCTGCATGGACCGCAAGCGCCTGCTCCGTAACCCGCTGATCTGGATCCTCGTCGTGGTCCTGGTCTACTTCGGGTTCTCCGTGCTCTTCGACGACACCCGTGAGTACACCCAGGTCCCCACCTCGGTGGCCCTGCAGCAGATCGACTCGAGGAACGTGGCCAACGCCACCCTCGAGGACAAGGAGCAGCGGCTCCGGCTCGATCTGACCAACCCGGTCGACGGCAGCACGAAGATCATCACCCAGTTCCCCGCCGCCTCCACCAACGGGATCTTCACCCAGCTCCAGGAGGCCGGGGTCTCGAACTTCAACACCGTGGTGCGGCAGGACTCGTTCCTGACCACGATGTTGATCTACCTCATCCCGCTCGGCCTGGTGCTCCTCGTCCTGTTCTGGATGATGAACAACGCCCAGGGCGGCGGGAACCGCGTCATGTCCTTCGGCAAGTCGAAGGCCAAGCAGCTCAACAAGGACATGCCGAAGACCACGTTCGGCGACGTCGCGGGCGCCGACGAGGCGGTCGAGGAGCTGTACGAGATCAAGGACTTCCTGCAGAACCCGGGCCGCTACCAGGCCCTCGGCGCGAAGATCCCCAAGGGTGTGCTGCTCTACGGCCCGCCCGGCACCGGCAAGACCCTGCTGGCGCGCGCGGTCGCGGGCGAGGCGGGCGTGCCGTTCTACACGATCTCCGGGTCGGACTTCGTCGAGATGTTCGTCGGCGTCGGCGCCTCGCGCGTCCGCGACCTGTTCGAGCAGGCCAAGCAGAACAGCCCCTGCATCATCTTCGTCGACGAGATCGACGCGGTCGGCCGCCAGCGCGGCGCGGGCCTCGGCGGCGGGCACGACGAGCGCGAGCAGACGCTGAACCAGCTCCTCGTCGAGATGGACGGGTTCGACGCGCGCGGCGGGATCATCCTGATCGCCGCGACCAACCGGCCGGACATCCTGGACCCGGCGCTGCTGCGCCCGGGCCGCTTCGACCGGCAGATCCCGGTCGGCGCGCCGGACCTGGCGGGCCGCCAGGCGATCCTGGCCGTGCACTCCAAGGGCAAGCCCTTCGCGAACGACGTGGACTTCCTGAGCCTGGCCAAGCGCACGGTCGGGATGTCCGGCGCCGACCTGGCGAACGTCATCAACGAGGCCGCCCTGCTGACCGCCCGCGAGAACGGGTCGCTGATCAACGGCGCCGCGCTCGAGGAGTCCGTGGACCGCGTGGTCGGCGGACCCCGGCGCAAGGGCAAGATCATCTCCGAGCAGGAGAAGAAGATCACCGCCTACCACGAGGGCGGGCACGCGCTGGCCGCGTGGGCGATGCCGGACCTCGAGCCGGTCTACAAGCTCACGATCCTGCCGCGCGGTCGCACCGGCGGGCACGCGCTCGTCGTCCCCGAGGACGACAAGGGCCTGATGACGCGCTCGGAGATGATCGGGCGGCTCGTCTTCGCCATGGGTGGCCGCAGCGCCGAGGAGCTGGTGTTCCACGAGCCCACCACCGGGGCGTCGAGCGACATCGACCAGGCCACCAAGATCGCCCGCGCGATGGTCACCGAGTACGGCATGAGCGCCAAGCTCGGCGCCGTGCGGTACGGCCGCGAGCAGGGCGATCCCTTCCTCGGCCGCTCGATGGGCAACCAGGCGGACTACTCGCTCGAGGTCGCCCACGAGATCGACGAGGAGGTCCGCAAGCTCATCGAGGCCGCCCACACCGAGGCGTGGGAGATCCTCAACACCTACCGGGACGTGCTGGACAACCTGGTGGTGGAGCTGTTGGACAAGGAGACGCTGACCCGCAAGGACCTGCAGCGGATCTTCGGCACCGTCGAGAAGCGCCCGCGGATCACCGCGTTCAACGACTTCGGCGAGCGCACGCCGTCGGACAAGCCGCCGATCAAGACGAAGGCGGAGCAGGCGCGCGAGCGCGGCGAGATCTGGCCTCCGGAGGCCGAGCGCGAGCCCGCGCCGGTCGGTTCGTACCCCGGTGGGGGCGGCAGCGTCCCCACCC
>NZ_JACBXB010000812.1 GCF_013870575.1 Pseudonocardia pini | reverse complement strand
TCGAGAACACGCACAACGCCGCGGGCGGCACGGTCACCCGCCCCGAGGACCACGCCCGCGTGGCCGCCGCGGCCAAGGCCGCCGGGCTCGTCGTGCACCTCGACGGGGCCCGGTTGTGGCACGCCGCGGTGAAGCTCGGGGTGCCGATCGGCGCCCTCACGGTCGGTTCGGACACGGTGCAGGTCTGTCTGTCCAAGGGCCTCGGCGCGCCCGTCGGGTCGGTCGTGGCGGGGTCCGTCGAGTTCGTGGCCCAGGCGCGCAGGCTGCGGAAGATGCTCGGCGGCGGGGTTCGGCAGGGCGGTGTGCTCGCCGCCGCGGGCCTGGTCGCGCTGGACCGGATCGAGCGGCTCGCCGAGGACCACGAGCGGGCCGCGACCCTGGCCGCGGGCCTGCGCGAACGCGGCTGGCGGGTGCAGGAGCCGGAGACCAACATCGTGCTCGTGGAGGTCGCGGACCTGCCCGGGACGCTCTCCCGGTTCCGGGACGCGGGCGTGCTGGTCGGCCCCATGTCCGGCAAGGTCCGGCTGATGACGCACGCGGACCTCACCGACGCCCACGTCACGGCGGCGTTGGACCGGATCGGGCCGCTGGAGTCGGGCTCTCCAGCGCGTCGAGCCGTCCGTGGAGCCTCCTGACCTCCGCCACCAGCAGGTCGATCTTCTGCTCCGTCTCCGCGAGCTCGGTCTCCGTGCGTTCGGAGGAGGCCCGCAGGTTCTCCACGAACCAGCTCGCGATGGAGGCCGTGACCACGCCGAGGAGCGCGATCCCCGCGACCATCAGCGTCGCCGCCACGATCCGACCCTCCAGCGTGACCGGGTAGCGGTCGCCGTAGCCGACGGTCGAGATCGTGGTGATCGTCCACCACAGCGCCTCGCCGAAGGTCGTGATGGACGAGTCGGGGGCGTCCCGTTCGGCCTCCAGGACCGACAGCGCCGCCACGAAGGCCACCAGCCCCACGGTCCCGGTGACGTAGACGGCGATCCGGCCGCGGAAGTCGTCCCGCAGCTGCCGGTTCAGCACGCTGATCACCGTGACGATCCGCAGCACCCGCAGCTGGCGGAACATCGGCAACACCAGGATCAGCAGGTCCACGAGGTGGGTGGCCACGAACCGCCCCCGCCGCCGGGCCAGCGCGAGCCGCACCACGTAGTCCGCGCCGAAGATCGCCCAGATCACCGTGAGCGAGGTGTCCAGCAGCTCGGGCGCCCCGCGGTCGAGCACCTGCCAGGCGTAGATCCCCAGGAACACGACCGCCAGTCCGGTCAGGGGCCAGTCCAGCCTGCGATCCCAGGCCGCGATGCGCGGCTCGTCCGTGTAGGGGTCCGCCATGGGCCGAACTATGCCCGCTCGGCCACGAAGGGTCCCAACCGCGCCAGCGCCTCCTCGATCGGCGCGGTCGCCCCGGCGAACGACAGCCGGACGAACCGGTGCCCCTCCACGGGGTCGAAGTCGACGCCCGGCGCCACTGCCACGCCGGTCTCCCCGAGCAGCTCGTAGGTCAGCCGCATCGAGTCGTCCGTGAGGTGCCCGACGTCGGCGTACACGTAGAAGGCGCCGTCGGCCGGGGCGAGCCGGTCGAGGCCCAGCCTCGGCAGGCCGTCGAGCAGCAGCGCCCGGTTCACCGCGTAGCGCTCCACGTGCGAGTCCGCCTCCGCGTAGGACTCCGGGGTGAACGCGGCGACGGCGGCGTGCTGCGGGAGTGCGGGCGGGCAGACGGTCAGGTTGCCCGCCAGCCGGTCCACGGCCCGGCGCAACGCCTCCGGGACCAGCAGCCAGCCCAGCCGCCAGCCGGTCATGGAGAAGTACTTCGAGAAGGAGTTGACGACGATCGCCTCCCGCGAGGTCTCCCACGCGCAGGCCGTCGCGGGGGAACCGGGATAGCCGATGCCGTGGTAGATCTCGTCGCTCACCAACCGGATGCCGGTGGCCTCGCAGTACTGCGCGAGCGCGGCGAGCTCACCGGGGTCGAGGACCGTGCCGGTCGGGTTGGCCGGGCTGGCCACGACCAGCCCCTTCACGTCGAGACCCTCGAGCATCTCGACGGTGGGCTGGAACCGCGTCTGCGGCCCGCACGGCAGCTCCACGACCTCGCAGCCCAGTGCGCTGAGGATGTTGCGGTAGCAGGGGTAGCCGGGGCGGGCCATCGCCACGCGGTCACCGGCGTCGAAGGCGGCGAGGAAGGCCAGCAGGAACCCGCCGGACCCGGCCGTGGTGACGACGACGTCGTCGGGGCTGATCTCGATGCCGTACGTGCGGCGGTGGTGGGCCGCGATGCCCTCGCGCAGCTCGGGGATCCCGAGGGCGACGGTGTAGCCGAGGACCTCGGTCTCCAGCGCCGCGGCCGCCGCGGCCCGGACGGGCGCGGGGGCGGCGGGAGCTCCGGCTGCGGCGGCGGCTCCTCCGGGATTGGC
>NZ_JACBXB010000811.1 GCF_013870575.1 Pseudonocardia pini | reverse complement strand
TCCTCGGCGAGGTCCCGGTAGGCGGCGAGGTCACGGACGTGGGCGGGGCCGAACCGGCGGTAGCCGTTGGCGGCCCGGTGCGCGGGTTCGAGGACGCCCTGCTGCTCGAGGACCCGCACCTGCTGGGCCGAGTATCCCGTCGCGGCCGCCACCTCCGACGTGCTCAGCACCCGAACCCTCCACAAGCACTCGAACCTCACACTGGAACCGTGAGTATGGAACAGATCCTCTCGGTGGCCCGTGGTCTCGACGGCGTGCTGGAGCTCGCGCCCGGGCCGGGCAGCGAGTTCCCGGAGATCGCCTGGGGCGACCACTTCTTCTACTACGCACCCGACGGCCGGGTGCCGGAGCGGCAGCAGCCCTACGCGACGATCGTCACCAAGGACTACCCGGGCGACACCTCGTCCGACCTCGACCGGCCGGGTCGGTGGCGGCTCAACGTGCACGTCGGCCGGACCGCGTTCGCCCGGCTCGTGGACGCCGTCGCGCCGGACCCCGCCACCGCCGACACCGTGCTCGCGCACCCGGTCTACGCGCGCCAGGGCTGGGTCTCGATCGTCGAGCCGGGGGAGCGGACCGCGGCCCTGGCCGCGGACCTGCTCCGAGACGCCCACGAGGCCGCGCGGCGGCGGGCCTCCTAGAGGTCCCAGAGGGCCATCGACAGCGGGTCCTCGCTCGGGACGTCCGGGGTGAGGGGGCCGCCGTAGACCTCGCCGGTCCGGTCGGCGAACCGGCTGGTGGCCACGCTGAGCACCAACCCGTCCGGCAGCTGCGCCGTCTCGATCCCGGTGCTGAGCCCGAGGGTGGCGGCGCCGTAGGAGCGCACGTCCGGGAGGCCGCGGAAGGCCACCGCCACGGCCTCGCCGGAGCTCGCGGTGTGCCCGTCGGTGAGCACCGAGACGGGTCCCTCCCGCCTACCCGCCCCGCCGAGCAGCTGCGGGCTCCGACCGCCTGCCACGACCCCCTTGGTCACGGTCCAGGGGATCCGCCCGCCGTCCCGGTCCACGAAGGCGCCGATCTCGCCGTCGCCGCGCAGCAGGGGCGCGACGGCCGCGAGCATCGGCCACATCGACCCGCCGCCGTTGCCGCGCAGGTCCACGATCCATCGCTCGGCCTCGACGCCCGCGAGCGCACCACCCACGAACGCAGACCCCACCTGGGACCGCCTCGCCGAGTGCGAGTCCTCGGGGAACTGGGCGATCGACACCGGCAACGGCTACTACGGCGGGCTGCAGTTCGACGCCGCGACCTGGTCGGACTTCGGCGGCACCGCCCACGCCGCGCGGGCGGACGGCGCGACCAAGGAGCAGCAGATCGCGATCGCCACCAAGGTCCGCGACCAGCGGGGCGGCTATGGCTCCTGGCCCGCCTGCGCGCGCAAGCTCGGCCTCCCGCGGTGATTTTCATGATCACCGGTGGTGTGCTCTCAGCGCGCTGGCGACCGCACTGGGTGCACGCAATCGCCGATCTTGCCGCGCTGACAGCACGAAACGTGCGATCTTGGTCCGCCGCTCACCCACCCGGACGAACGCCGACGACCCGACCTCCCCGGACCTCGGAAAGCGGGGGTGCCTACCCTTGGGGGTCATGACCCCGCCCGAGCCCGATGCCGAACGCATCGGTAACCGCTACCGCCTGGAGGAGCGCATCGGCGCCGGCGCGATGGGGGCGGTCTGGCGGGGGACGGACGAGCTGCTCAACCGGCCCGTCGCGATCAAGGAGCTGATCGCGGCCGCCGCGTCGGTCAGCGGCCACGGGCCCGACGCCGCCGAGGAGTCCCGCCAGCGCCTGCTGCGCGAGGGCCGGATCGGCGCGCGCCTGCAGCACGCGCACGTCATCAGCATGTTCGACGTCGTGGTGCACGACGACCGGCCCTGGCTCGTCATGGAGTACCTCCCGTCGCGCTCGCTGGCCGCCGTGCTCAACGAGAAGGGCCCCCTGAGCCCGCAGGAGGCGGCCACGATCGGCCGTCAGGTCGCCGACGGGCTCTCGGCCGCGCACGCCGCAGGCGTGGTCCACCGCGACATCAAGCCCGGCAACATCCTGCTCGCCGAGGACGGCCGCGCGAAGATCAGCGACTTCGGCGTCTCCCGCGCGGTGGACGACGTCCAGCTCACCCGCACCGGCATGATCGCGGGCACCCCGGCCTTCCTCGCCCCGGAGGTCGCGCGCGGGCAGGAACCCACGAGCGCCTCGGACGTCTTCGCGCTCGGTGCCACGCTGTACGCGGCCGTCGAGGGGGAGCCCCCGTTCGGCCTCGACGACAACGCCTACGCCCTGCTGCACAAGGTGGCGACCGGCCAGATCCGCCCCCCGCAGCAGGCGGGCGCGCTCACCGCGCTGCTCATGCGGCTGCTGTCCAACGAGCCCACGGAGCGACCCACCGCCGCGCAGGCGCGGGACGCCCTCACCGCGATCGC
>NZ_JACBXB010000810.1 GCF_013870575.1 Pseudonocardia pini | reverse complement strand
CCCGGACGGTGAACGCGAACCGCACCCGGTGGTCCTGCACGAGCACCGCCCGCCGCACCGCGAGCTCGCGGCTGGACCAGTCCCGAACCGGGCGCCCCGCCAGCTCCACCACACCCGCGCTCGGCGTGTGATCCCCCGCGACCACCCCGAGCAGGGTGGACTTGCCCGCCCCGTTCGGCCCGACGAGCGCGGTCAGGGTCCCCGGGGCGAACTCGAGGTCGACGGCGTCGAGGATGGTGGCCTCGCCGACCCGCAGGGTCACGCCGCTGACCCGGATCACCTAGAGCACCCCCTTCGGTCGCTGCCTGCGGACCAGCCACAGGAAGAACGGCGCGCCGAGGGCCGCCGTGAACAGCCCCAGCGGGACCTCCAGCGGCGGGTCGACGGTCCGGGCGGCGGTGTCCGCCACCACGATGAGCAGGGCGCCGAGCACCGCCGCCACCGGCAGCAGCCAGCGGTGTCCCGGCCCGATCATCAGCCGCACGATGTGCGGCACGACCAGCCCCACGAACCCGACGGCCCCCGCGAACGCCACCGCCGCCCCCACCAGCAGGGCCGCGAACACGACCAGCAGCAACCGCACCCGCTCGACGTCCACGCCCAGGTGGCGCGCCTGCCGCTCGCCGAGGGCGAGCAGGTCCAGCGGCCTGGACAGGGTCAGCAGCCCGACCAGCCCGACGACGAAGACCGGCAGTGCCGCACCGAGGTCGTCCCAGTCGGCGCGACCCAGCGAGCCCATCGACCAGAACGTGAGCTGCTCCAGCTCGGCCGTGTCCGCGATGTAGGTGAAGAAGCCGGTCACGGCTCCGCAGGCCGCCCCGATCGCGATGCCGACCAGCAGCATCGTCACGGTGGCACCCGACTTGTCGTGCGCGGCCAGGACGTAGATCACCGCGGTGGCCAGGGCACCGCCGACGAACGCGGCCACCGGGACCGTCCAGGACCCCAGGGCCGTGACGCCGAGGACGATCGCGCCGACCGCCCCGAGCGAGGCGCCGCTGGACACCCCGATGACCCCCGGAGGTCCCCCTCCAGCAGCACCTCGGCCTGCTCCCGCGCGGCCCGTCCGGGTGCCCCGAGAGCGGTGAGGACGCGGGTGGTCACCGCGACGTGCTCGGTGCCGGAGACCCGATGCACCCCGTCCCCGTCGATCACGGCGCGGACCCTACACACCCACCACCCCACCCCGTCCCCCTCGCGAGCCCGATGTCCGACTCGCGCGCCGCTGTGTCCGACTCACGCGTCGAGACCGTGGGACTCGCGGGATGGGTGCGCGAGTCCCCCGGTTTAGACGCGCGAGTCCCCCGGTTTCGACGCGCGAGTCGGACATCGGGGCGCGCGCTCAGACCGTGCCCAGGACGGGTTCGAACGCCAGCTCCGCGGCACCGACCAGTTTCCCGTCCCGGCCGAGTGGGGAGATCGCGATGCGGGTGCCGCCCGCAGCGCGGCTGACCAGGGAGCGGGTGCTCACCTCGCGGCGCACCCGCTCCACCAGCGGCGACGGCAGGGCGGCGAAGAGGTCGCCCAGCACCACCAGCTCCGGGGCGAGCATGTTGACGACCGTGACCAGCCCCGTCGTCAGCCACTCCGCCGGCTCGGCGAGCAGGTCGATCCGCGCGGGGTGCGCCTCCAGGGACCGCAGCTCGGCCACCAGCGCACCGCGGGGGGTGTCCTCCGGCAGACCCAGCGCCCGGCAGAGCGCGGGCTCGCCGATCTCGGTCTCCCAACACCCCTGTGCCCCGCAGAAGCACGACCGCCCACCCGGCCGGACGATCATGTGCCCCAGCTCCCCGACGTACCCGCCGGTGCCGCGCAGCGGCTGCCCGCCGACGATCACGCCGCCGCCCACGCCGACGTCCGCGGACAGGTAGACGAGGTCGGCGGCGTCCCGCGCGGCCCCGCGCAGGTGCTCGGCGAGCGCGCCCAGCTCGGCGTCGTTCGCGACCTGCGTCGGGGCGCCGAGCACGGCCGTGAGCCGCTCCCCCAGCGCCACCTCCCGCCAGCCGAGGTTCGGCGCCTCGTGCACCAGCCCGTCGGCGCGGCGGACCACGCCCGGCACCGATACCCCGACGGACTGCGCGCGCACGCCCAGCTCGTCGCTCAGCAGCTGGGCCGACTCCGCGACGTGGGTGATCACCTCGCCCGGCAGCCGGGTCGTGCGGTGCAGGTTCCAGCTGTGCCTGCCCAGGATCTGCCCGCCGATCCCGACCATCGCCATGGAGACCTGCTCCACCCGGACGTCGACGGCGAGCACGACCGCCGCCTGCGCCTCCGGCAGCACCAGCAGCGACGGCCTGCCCGCCCCGGAGCGCTGGGTGGGCACGGCCTCGGTGACCACCCCGGACTCGGCCAGCCCGTCGACGACCGCCTTGATCGTGCTGCGGTTGAGCCCCAGCTCGCTGGCCAGCGTCGCCCGCGTGCACGGG
>NZ_JACBXB010000809.1 GCF_013870575.1 Pseudonocardia pini | reverse complement strand
GCACCCGGCGAGGACGAGCGCGCCGACGGCGAGGAACGCCAGCCTGCTCCGACCCCGCATGCGCTCTCCGATCGCCCGGTGAGCCCCCAGGATGGTCGACGGGCCCGGACACGCCGGTCACGCCGCGCCGCCGATCCCCTCGATCGGGTGAGCGCCCGGGCGCGGAGAGTCAGACCTCGGACACCGTTCGTGCATGGCGCTGGGCGAGCTCGCGGTAGAAGCCGGGGTTGTTCGACACCCACCACTCGGCCTCCGAGGTCAGCGGCCCCTTCGGCGCAGCGGTGGGCCCGAGGACGAGGGTGCCCTCGGGGATCACCTTGCCCGGCGGGACGAGCGCACCCGCGCCGATGAGGCTGCGGGCCCCGATCACGGCCCGGTCCTGGATGGTCGCCCCGTTGCCGACCACGCACTCGGGCCCGATCACGCAGCCGTGCACCACGCAGAGGTGGCCGATCGTGGCGCCCGCGCCGATCTCGGTGGCCGGGTCCTCCCCGCCGTGCAGGACGGAGCCGTCCTGCACGTTGGCGCCCTCCCGCACGATGATCGGACCGGTGTCCCCACGGAGCACGGCGTTGTACCAGACGGAAGCCCCCGCCTCGACCCGCACGTCCCCGACGAGGGTCGCGGTCGGGGCGATGAAGGCGGTGGGATGCACGGTCGGCTTGCGACCTTCGAACGTGAAGAGCGGCACCGCCACATCTTAGCGATCGTTCAGTCGGCGGTGGGGCTGCTCGCCTGTGCCCAGAACCGCTTCGGGATCCGGCCCGCGTGCCGCGCCGCGTACCCCGCCTCGACCGCGAGCCGCATCGCGTGCGCCATCCGCTCGGGATCGGCGGCGCGGGTGACCGCGGTGGCCAGCAGGACGGCGTCGCAGCCCAGCTCCATGGCCTGCGCGGCCTCGGAGGCGGTGCCGATGCCTGCGTCGAGCACCACCGGGACCCCGGCCTCCGCCACGATCATCTCGATGTTGTGCGGGTTGCGGATGCCGAGCCCGGTCCCGATCGGCGACCCCAGCGGCATGACGGCGGCGCACCCGACCGCCTCCAGCCTGCGGGCGAGCACCGGGTCGTCGTTCGTGTAGGGCAGCACGGTGAACCCGGCGTCGACGAGCTGTTCGGCGGCGTCGAGCAGCTCGATCGGGTCCGGCAGCAGGGTGCGCTCGTCCGCGACGACCTCGAGCTTCAGCAGGTCGGTCTCCAGTGCCTCGCGGGCCAGCTCGGCGGTGAGCACGGCCTCGGCGGCGGTCCGGCAGCCGGCGGTGTTGGGCAGCACCTCGATGCCGAGGCGGCGCAGCAGGTCGAGCACGCCGGTGCCGGTGGCGGCGTCGATCCGGCGCATCGCGACCGTGGTCAGCGTGGTCCCCGAGGCGACCAGCGCGCGTTCGAGGATCTCCAGGTTCGCGGCGCCACCGGTCCCGGTGATCAGCCGGGACCCGATCTTCCGGCCGCCCACGACGAGCTCGTCCATGGTCATCCTCCCTGCACCGCGGTCAGCACCTCGACCACCGCGCCCTCGCTCAACGTGCGCCTGCTCCAGTCCGCACGGCGCACGACCGTGCCGTCCACCGCGGCCGCCACGCCGCGCTCGGGGGCGTCGATCGCGGCGAGTGCGTCGGCGACCGTCGCGGGTTCCGGCAGGTCGTGTGCGGTGCCGTTGATCTCGATCCTCATGGCTGCCTCCGGAAGCGGGCGGGGTCGACGGCGGCGGGCACCCCGCCGCCCGCCAGCACGTCCACGACCAGCTCGGCCGTCAGCGGCGCCAGCAGGATCCCGTTGCGGCTGTGCCCGGTGGCCACGACCGTGCGGGCGTCCAGCCTGCCGATCAACGGGACGTTGTCCGGGCTACCCGGTCGCAGCCCCGCCGCCACCTCCGCCAGGCCGTACTCGGCGATCCCCGGGACGATCCGCTCCGCGTCCCGGAGCAGGTCGCGGACGCCGCCGACGGTGGCTTCGGTGTCGAAGCCGTTCTCCGACTGCGTGGCGCCCACGACCATCCCGTCGGGGCGGGGGACCAGGTAGACCGGCCGCCCGTCGACCAACGCCCGGATCGTGCGGCCGGGGACGGGGAACGCGCCCCGGCGGTGCGCCAGGCGCAGGATCTCGCCCTTGACCGGGCGGAGCAGGCCCTCCAGGGCCGGGTGCAACGCCGCGGAGTGCGCTCCGGCGCAGATCAGCAGCGTGTCCGCGGGCTCGCCGCCATAGGCGCGCTCCTCGAACACCACGCCGGCCTTCTCGGCGGCGAGCCGAAGCGCGTCGAGCAGGGTGCGGTTGTCCACCGAGAGGTCGGCGGGCACCGACAGCCCGCCGCGGACCGCCGGACCGAGTGCGGGCTCGAGCCTGCGCAGCTCCCGCCCGGACAGCCGCTCGACGGGCCTGCCGAGCCTGCCCAGGTGCGCCGCGAGGCCGTCGAGCTCCGCCCGGTCCACCGT
>NZ_JACBXB010000080.1 GCF_013870575.1 Pseudonocardia pini | reverse complement strand
CAGCCGTGCGGCCATCCGTGCCCAGCTCGAGGCCGGGCCGACACCCCTGGCGTTCGACGGGCTCGGCACCGGCTGCGGGTTGGTGGCGTTCGGGGCGATGGGTGGGCTGCTGTTCTGCGCGAAGACCGCCGGTGCCGGCTGTGCGGTCGGCGGGGCGGCGATGATCGCCCTCGCCGCCTTCTGCTGAGCCTCGGACCCCGTCCGACAGAGAGTTCGGGCTGCGGCTCGATCCGGATGTCCAGGGAGCGAGTCCGGCCACCCTGCGAGGTCGACGGGTGATCGAGGGGAGGAGCGACCGCAGGCGAGGTCGGTGCGCGCGACCTCACAGCGCGCAAATGTGGTCCTCTGCAGGTCGGAGCGGACGAGGGGAGCTCGCGTTCTCGCGCAATGCATCGCTCACGGCCCGGAGAACCTCGGGATACAGCGGTGGCGTTCGCTCGGCTCTCCGACGAACTCCACGGAGGTAGCCCATGGTCGCCCTGCAGCACCGTCTCGACGGCCCCCCCGACGCTCCCGTCCTGCTCCTGAACGGCCCGCTCGCCTTCGGGCCGGAGCTCTGGGACGCCGAGATGCCCGCCCTTACCGAGCACTTCCGCGTCCTGCGCTACCGGCACCGCGGCTGTCCCGGTGCCGACCCGGCGCCCGCCGGTCCGATCGGGGTGCCCGAGCTGACCGCGGACGTCCTCGAGCTGCTGGACACCCTCGGCATCGAGCGCGCCCATTGGGTCGGGCTCTGCATGGGCGGTCTGGTGTCCCTCTGGGCGGCCGCTCACCACCCGGGCCGGGTGGAGACGCTGACCACCATGAGCACCACGCCGAAGGCCTCGCAGACGTTCGCCGACCTGCTCGGCGTGATCTCGAACGCCATGCACTCCAACGCCTACAAGCGCTACCACGAGTACGGACGGCCCTTCGGCTGGGGCGAGCACGCCGATCTCGTGGCGCGCGAGGGGCTCGCCGCGGAGGCCGATCAGGTCGTGAAGGCGTGGTTCACCCCCGACTACCAGGCGGCCAACCCGGCGGAGGTGGCGATCGTCCGGGAGGCGGTGTGCGCGGCCGACCCCGAGGTGTACCAGCGCATCTGCCGGGGGCTCGCCTCGCGCGACCTCACCCCGCTGCTGGCCCGGATCGAGGTCCCGCTGCTCATCCTGGCCGCCGAGGAGGACTGGAGCGTCCCGCCCGGGACCTCCCGCGCCCTGACCCTCGGGGTCACCGGGTCGACCCGGGTCGTGGTGTTCGGCGCGGGCCATCTCCTCACCCGACCCGACTCCGCGCTGGTGACCGACCACGTCGTCGCCCACGCGCTGCACCGGTCGACCGCGGTCGCCGACCTGTCCTGAACGCGACGAGGGGCCGGGACCGACGGTCCCGGCCCCTCGTCGGTGCGGTCTCAGCGCACGCGGTCGTCCCCGACCAGCGCGGTGGAGAGGAACACGACCGCGGCGACGGCCGCGGCGAGCGCCGCCGCCGGGAACACCGCCGACCACCAGCGGCCCATCATGATCTCGGCGGCTCCGGTGGAGATCATCGTGCCCCACTCCGGGGTGGGCGGTGCGAGGCCGACGCCGAGGAACCCGAGGCCCGCCACCGCGATGATCGCCGCGCCGAACATGACCGTGGTGTTCTCCAGCGCGGGCCGGACCGCGTTCGGCAGGACGTGGCGCACGACCAGCCGGACCTCCGAGTACCCGGCCTGCCGGGCGGCGTCGAGATAGGCCTCTCCGCGTACCCGCAGGACCTCGCTGCGGGTCAGCCGGAACTGCACCGGCGAGAGCAGCAGGGAAAGGACCACGATCATCGCCACCAGGCCGGTCCCGTACAGGGAGAGGATCACGATGACGGCGATGAGGAAGGGCACCGCCTGCACCAGGTCCACCAGCCGGGCGAGCCCGCGCGTCGGGGTGGCCCACCACGAGTCGCGTGCCTCGTTCATGCCCACGACGAGCCCGAAGGCGATGCCCAACGCCGTGGCGACCACCATCACCGAGAGCCCGATGAGCAGGTCGGTCCCCGTCGCGGCGACGGTGCGGGAGAAGACGTCCATGCCCGCGGAGTCGGTGCCGAACCAGTGTGCCGCGCCCGGTGCAGCGGAGGGCGGCCCGACGACCGTCTCCGGGTCGTGCGGCACGACCAGCGGACCGGCCAGCCCCACCAGGGCGATCACGGCGAGCGGGACGACCCGCAGCCGTGGGTTCACCCCACCTCGGCGCCGTCGGACTGTCCGGGCCGCGTGCGGCGCGGCCTCGGTCGTGGGTGTGGCGATCAGCGTCATCGGGTGCCTCCGGCTCCGGGTCGACGGCGGGGGTCGAGCAGCATGACCGCGATGTCGGTCACGAGGAACACGACCAGCGAGACGGCGGCGGTGAGCAGCAGGAAGCCCTGCAGCGCGGTGAGGTCGACAGCGTTCGACGCGGCCAGCGCGTACTGGCCCAACCCCTGGAAGTTGAACAGCGTCTCGAGCAGGACGACGCCGCCGAGCAGGGCGCCGAACATCACGCCCAGCACCGTGACCGGGGCGGGGAGCGCGCGCCGGTAGACGCTGAGCAGGATCCGCCGCCGCGGCACGCCGACCGCCGCCCGGAACCGGGTCACGGGGGAGTCGATGCTCGTCTCGAGCTGGCTGACCAGGTGTTTGGTCAGCAGGTCGCCGAAGGCCAACGCCATCACCACCAGCGGCACCCACAGGTGGGCGAGGATGGAGGCGGTGACGTCGAAGCGGCCGGTGAGCACCGAGTCGAGCAGTGGGGCGCCGGTCACCGGGTCCCCGACCCGGGTGCGTCGGTCGGTGAGCCCCACCGGGGCCGGGGCGATCCGGAGCCAGACGAAGGTGACGGTGATGAGCGCGACCCCGATCACGAACTCGGGGACCGCGCCCGCTGCCCGGGCCCACACGCGCAGCACCCGGGCCACCATCGTCCTCGGCCGGGTCACGACGATGTACGAGGCCACCAGCGCCGTCAGACACGCCACGACCATGCCGAGCGCGACCAGCTCCAGCGTGGCGGGCAGCCGCGTCGAGAGCTCGGCGGCGACGGAGGTCTGGGACACGAGTGAGTCACCCAGGTCCCCGCCGACCAGCCCGCCGAGGTAGCCCACGAGCTGCTCGCCGACGGAGCCGTCGAAGCCGTAGTCCGCGGCGATCCGGTCGTAGGTGGCCTGGTCGATCTCGGCGTTCGGGCCGGCGATGGTGAGCACCGGGTCGCCCGGCATGAGGCGGACGAGGAAGAACACCGCGACGGCGAACACCGCGAGGTGCACGGGCAGCATCGCCAGCCGGGCCAGCCACCAGCGGTGGCGGGCGAGCCTCACGACGCCACCGCCGCCGTGCGGCCGTGCGCGGCGAGGAGCGTCGCCGTGTACGGGTGCTGGGGCGCGTCGAGGACCTGCCGGGTCGGACCGTGCTCGACGATCCGACCGTTCTGCATCACGACGAGCTCACGACTCACGAACGCGGTCGCGGGCAGCCCGTGGGACACGAACAGCAGGCCCGTCCGGTGCTCGTCGCAGTAGTCCGCGAGGAGGTTGAGGACGGTGCCCTGCACCGAGACGTCGAGGGCCGACACCACCTCGTCGCAGAGCAGCAGGCGCGGCCGGACCACCAGGGCCCTGGCGATCGCCACCCGCTGGCGCTGACCGCCGGACAGCGCCCCCGGCCTGCGGTCCACCTGCTCCGGACGCAGGGCGAGCCCGTCGAGGACCTCGTCGATCCGCGCGTCGGCCTCGGCGTCTCCCAGGCCGTACAGCTCGCGCAGCGGCGCCCGCAGCGCGTCCCGCAGGGTGCGGCTCGGGTCGAACGAGGACGAGGTGTCCTGGGCGACCAGCTGGACGTGCCTGCGGACGTCGTGCCTGCCCTCCCGGCTGCGGAGCACGTGCGCCAGGTCGGCGCCGTTGAACAGCACCCGCCCCGCCGACGGCCGGTCCAGCCCGCACAGCAGCCTGGCCAGGGTGGACTTGCCCGACCCGGACTCGCCGACGACCCCCACCGCCTGGGTCGAGTCGACGACGAAGTCCAGCGGGTGCAGCGCGACGAAGGGTCGCCGCCGCGGCCCGAACCGTCGCTCGACGTGCTCGGCCGCGAGCTGGACCAGGTCGCGACCGGTCGGCACGGCAGGGCCCTCCCGCTCCGACGCGCTCATGCCGCCTCCTCGCGTTCGCGCAGGTCGCCCAGGGTCGGAAGGCGGTGCAGGTCCGCGCTGTCCAGCGTGGGGACGCAGGCGAGCAGGCCGCGGGTGTAGGGGTCGGTGGCGCTCTCCGCCAGGGTGGCGGCGGGCACGTCGTCGACCACCCGCCCGTGCAGCATCACGACCACGCGGTGCACGTACTCCGCGGCCAGGTGCAGGTCGTGCGTGATCATGATGAGTGCCGTGCCGTCCTCTGCGGTGAGGGACGCGAGCAGGTCCATGACGTCTCGGCTGAGCGAGGCGTCGAGGGCGCTGGTGGGCTCGTCGGCGATGAGCAGCCGGGGCCGCGCGGCCAGGGCGACGGCCAGCATGACCCGCTGACGCATCCCGCCCGAGAGCTCGTAGGGGCGGGCGTCGAGGACCCGGGCGGTGTCGGTGAGCCCGACCCGGTGCAGCCACTCCTCGGTCCGGTCGCGGATCTCGCGGCGGGACGAGCGCCCGGTCGCCCGGACGGCGTCGCGCAGCTGGCTGCCGACCGTCCAGACCGGGTCCAACGAGGTCATCGCGTCCTGGAACATCATCGACAGGCCCGGGGTGTGGGCCGGGATCCGGGTGACGGGTCGGGTCCGGAGGTCGGTGTCGGCGAAGCTCAGCCGGGAGGACGTCACGGCGACGTCCGCGCCGAGGAACCCGGCGATCGCGAGCCCCAGGGTGCTCTTCCCCGATCCGGACTCGCCGACCACGGCGACCCGCTCGCCCGGCGCGACGCGCAGGTCCACGTCGGACAGTGCGGTCACATCGTCCGGACCGCCGTCCCCGTAGGTGACCGTGAGGCCCTCGACGGCGAGCAGGGAGTCGACCGCGGGCCCGGTGGTGGCGTCGGCGGCCCCGAGACCCGCCGAGGTGTCGGAGATGAGGGTCATGGGCACTGCTCTCCTTGTTCGAGGAGGGGGGACGGGGTGCCGGGCGGTCGCCCGGCACCCCGCTGCGGTCTCGGGGTCAGGCGGGCTTCACCATGGTGAGGTCGAGCGACTTGTCCATCCGGTTCGTGACGCCCTGCACCCAGGGGGCGAAGGCGTTCGACGGCTGGGTGCGGCCGATCCAGATGCTCGGCTGGTTCTCCAGCAGGTAGCGCTCGGCGGTGTTCCACTCGCGGCCCGCCTGGGAGCCGGCGAAGTCACTGACCTGCAGGCCCTGGTCGATGCGCGCGTCCAGCCCGGCGTCCATCCACCGCGAGGTGTTGAACGGCGCGTTGGAGAAGAAGATCCCGAGCTGGTAGGCCGGTGAGGCGTTGGTGGCGGACTGCACGGCGAGGAAGGCGTCCCAGACGCCCTGCGGGCGCTCCGCCGCGATCTGGGCGTCGGTGGCGTTGGCGATGGTGATGTCGAAGCCGCCCTCGCGGGCGAAGGACTGCAGCTGGACCGCGGCATCGAGGACGGCCTGGTCGGTCGTGCCGACGGTGAGGGTGAACGGGACACCCCCCGGATGCCCGGCCTCGGCCAGGAGCGCCTTCGCGGCGGCCGGGTCGAACCGGCTGGGCTCGATGCCCTCGCCGTCGTAGTTGGGGGCGGTGGGGTCGAGCCGACCGGGGGTGAGCAGGATCCGGTCTCGGTAGACGTTGCCCGAGATCTCCTCGTACGGGACCGCCAGCGCGAGGGCCTTGCGGACCCGGAGGTCGTCGAACGGCGCATGGGTCACGACGGTGTGCAGGGTGAGGATGGCGACCGACGTGTCGAAGGAGTACGCGCGGGCGGCGTCCGACGACTCGAGGTTGGCCATGTCGGCGGGCTTGAGACCGAGCGCGGCGTCCACCTCACCGGCGGTGAGCGCGGTGGCTCGCGTGGCCGCGTCGGCGACGACCCGGTAGGTCACCCTGGGGACCGCGGGGGCGCCCAGTGCATAGGCGGGGTTGGCGGCCAGCACGAACTCGGCGTCGGTGAACGACTCGGTGGTGTAGGGCCCGAAGCCGAAGGCCTGGTTGGTGCGCTCGGCGGACCAGTCCGCGGCGTACGGGTCGGTCGGCGTGGCGTGCTGCTCCAGCACCTCGCGGTCGAGGATCGTCCCCGCGACCTGGGACAGGTTGGAGAGCAGGTGCAGGCCCTCGCCCGGCCGACGGACGGTGAAGGCGACCGTCGACTCGTCGATCTTGGTGATCTGGGTGGCGGGGTCGGTCAGGGCGGGCGCGAAGATCGGGGCGACGAGGCTGCCCTTGCCGTTCCACTTGCGCTCGAAGGAGTACAGGACGTCGTCGGCGTCCAGCGGGTTGCCCTGGGGGCTGAGCAGGCCCTCCCGCAGGTGGAAGGTGTAGGTGAGGTTGTCCGGACTCACGTCGTAGGACTCGGCGAGGACCCCCTCGAACTCGAAGTCGCTGGTCTTGAGCTGACCCGAGCGCTCGTCCGGGATGTACTTCGCGCGGACCAGGAAGCCGTGCGTGTTGAGGAAGTAGTCGCCGGTGGCGACCCGGTCGGGGTTGCCCGACACGGGCATGGCGCCCGTGGCCACCACCATCTCGGCGGGCGCATCGGTGCCTGTGCCTTGGGCGGTGCCGCCACCTGCGGCACAACCGGCGAGGAGGGCGGTGCCGGCGAGGAGGGCGCCGAGGGAACGTAGCGGTCTCATGGGGAATCTTCTCCGGTGCGGAAAGGAGGGGTGGGGACCGTGAAGAGATGCCGGTACGCGCCCTCGGGCACCGGGTCGAGCGTCCGGCCCGCCGCCGTGGCGGGGGCGGAGGCGGGTGACTCCTGCGTGGCCAGGGCGACCCGGTCCGCGCGGAACGTCGTGTAGGAGAGCTCGGCGGCCCGGCCGTCGGTGGCGACGAGCAGCCGTTCGCGGACGAGGACCGGGGCGCCCTCGTCGACGGCGAGGAGGACACTGGTGCGGTAGTCGCACAGCCGGGCCTCGACCGTGCTCTGGACATCGGCGAGGTCCCCGCCGTGCCTGCGGGTGAAGTACTCGGCGAGGTCCTCGGAGACGAGATCGGGCTCGTAGTCCTCCGCCCCGCCCAGCCGGCAGTAGGCGGTCTGGACCCCGACCGGCTCGCCGTGCAGGACGAGCAGATACTCGCTCATCTCCACTTCGACGTCGTCGGTGTCGAGCCGGGCGGCGAGCAGCGGCGAGCAGCTGACCAGGCGGGTCTCCAGTGTGCGCGAGACGAGGCCGCTGTCCTGGGGGAACCCGCCGCGCAGCGGCAGCCTGTTCACCGCCCGCACGACGACCGTGCCGCGTCGCGGGGCGCGGGCGACCAGGCCGTCCGCGGACATCGTGCGCAGCGCATGCCGCACCGCCGTGCGGCTTGTCTGCAGCTCCCGGCAGAGCTCCGGCTCGGACAGCGGCGCCCCCGGAGGGAGCCGACCGTCCGCGATCGCGGCGCGCAGGATGTTGTAGACGCGCCGGATCGCCTGCTGTGCCGTGCGGCCCGTGTCGTACTGCTCGCGGTACTCGTCTCGATCCATGCCCCGGCCCTCCTGACGCCCCGGCCCGCCGTGTCAGAAGGCGAGGAGGTTGTCTCGGAACCGCTCGTGCTCGTAGCCGCTCCGGGTGACACCCCGCCTGCGCAGCGCGGGGACCAGTCCGTCGGTGATCTCGCTGATCACCTTGCGCGTCAGTGGGCTGGCGATCATGAAGCCGTCGCCGCCGACCTCTTGCATGGCCTCGGCCATCTGTGCTGCGACGGTGTCCGGTGATCCGACCAGATCGAGCGTTCGGGTGGTGTTGAAAGCGGCGAGCGTCTCTCGCAGCGTCCGGTCCCCGCGTGCGCCCATCAGGTCCGCGAGGTTGCTCTGATGACCGTTCGTCGTCAGGTCGGGGAGCGGCGCGTCGAGGTCGAACTGAGAGAAGTCGATGCCGCTCCAGGTCGAGATGGAGGCGAGCCTCCCTGCGATCCCGTCTTTGCCCTTCGCCGCTTCGGACAGTCCCAGCTGCTGCAGCCGGTAGCGCTCCTGGGCCTCGGCGTCGGTGTCGGCGAGGACCGGGTTGACCAGGAACAGCACCTTGCACTCCGAGGGCTTGCGCCCATGGGCCAACAGCCGTTCGTGGACGTCCTCGCGGTAGGCCTTCATCTTGTCCGGGCCGCCCTGGACGTTGGACAGGATCGCGTCGGAGTGCATCGCACCGAACTCACGACCGGCCGGGGACCCGCCCGCCTGGGTGATCACCGGCCTGCCCTGCGGCGAGGGGATGACGTTCAGCGGCCCGCGGGAGCGGTAGTACTCGCCCTGGAAGTTCGGCACCCGGACCTTGTCGGCGTCGGCGAAGACGGCCCGCTCCTCGTCGAGGACGACGGCATCGGGGTCCCACGCGTCCCACAGCGCCTTCGCGCAGTCGACCCACTCCTCTGCCATCTTGTAACGCAGGTCGTGCTCGATGTGCTCGTCGAGCCCGTAGTTCTGGGCCGCACGCACGTTCGAGGAGGTCACCAGGTTCAGCCCGACGCGCCCCTCGGTGATGTGGTCGAGGGTGCCGAACAGCCGGGCGGCCATGAACGGGTGGTAGAAGGGCGTCGCGACGGTGGCGACGAGCCCCAGCCTGCTCGTGCTCGTGCCGAGCACCGACAGCAGGGGGACCGGGTCGTGCTTCGGGGCGTAGGACGGTCCCGCCAGGTACTGGCGCATCGAGCCCTCGTACTGGTCGGGGACCATCGAGGAGTCCTCGAACATGAGGAAGTCGAAGCCCGCCCGCTCCATCGCGCGAGCCTGGTCGACGTAGAGCTGCGGTCGGCTCCATTCGATGCCGCCGTTGCCGGACCAGGTCTGGTTCCAGGACTGGGGGCCGAAGCCGTAGGCGATGAACCATCCGAGGTGGAACACACGAGTGCCTTTCGTCGTGGGTGGTCAGGACTCGCGCAGGTGCTCGCGCAGGGTCCGACCGGCGTAGGAGGTGCGGGTCAGGCCGCGGCGCTGCAGCTCCGGGACCAGACCCTCGGTGATCTCGGTGATGTAGTGGCGGGTCAGCGGGCGGCCGTAGAGGAGGAACCCGTCCCCTCCCACAGCGGCCATGACCTCGCCCATCCGCTCAGCCACCGACGCAGGCGTGCCGACCAGCTCGACGCAGTCGTGGTTGTAGGCCCCGCACATCTCGCGGAGGGTCCTGGTCCCGTCGCGGCCCAGCCGCAGGAAGTTGCCGAAGGTGCTGCGGTGGCCCTCGCTGGTGCTCGCGTCGATGCCCGGCGGGAGGGGCGAGTCGAGGTCGTAGGCGAACAGGTCGTGCTCGCCGTACTTGGTCATCATCGTCAGGATCCGGTGGACCTTCTCGTCCGTGGGCCGGTTCCGCAGGCGCTTGCGCTCCCGCGCGATCTCCTCGGTCTCGCCCAGGATCGGCTCCACCATGTACATCACGCTGATCTCGTCCGGGTCCCGTCCCGCCGCGGCGGCGCGGGCCCGGACGTCGTTGCGGATGTCCTTCATGAACCCGATGTCGTCCTCGGCCGACGCCGCCACGAGGATCGTCTCCGCCCAGCGTGCGGCGAACTCCCGACCGCGGTCCGAGGTCCCGGCCTGGCAGATCACCGGCCTGCCCTGCGGCGGGCGCGCGGAGTTGAGCAGCCCCTTGCTGCGGTACCAGCGGCCCTCGAAGTCCACCGGGTGCACCTTCGCCGGGTCCACGTAGCGCTCGGGCGTGGCCACGACGGCGTCCGGTTCCCAGCCGTCCCACAGCTGCGTGGCGAGCTCGACGAACTCGTCGGCACGCTCGTACCGCTCGTCGTGGGGTGGCAGCCGGTCCATCCCGTAGGCCTGCGCGGCTGACTGTTCGCTGGTCGTGACGATGTTCCAGCCGACCCGCCCGCCGGTGAGGTGGTCGAGGCTGGAGAAGGTCCGGGCGAGACCGAAGGGGTGGGTGAAGGAGGTCGACACCGTCGCGATCAGCCCGAGCCCTGTGGTCTCCCTGGCCAACAGCGGGACGAGGGTCACCGGGTCGAGGCGCGGCACCGGGTCGTGCATGCTCGTGACGACGACGTGGTCCTCGAGCATGAGGTAGTCGAAGCAGGCTCGATCGAGGGCGCGGGCCATGTCGACGTAGAACTCGCCGCTCTGCCAGCGCTCGGGCTCGCCGTCCCGGCCGCCCCACGGGTCGCCCGTCTCCGGCGCCCACGCGTTCGGCTGTGGGTTGGTGAACCAGCCCAGGTGGAACATCGCACTCCTCTCCGCCGTGCTGCTGAGGGCAGCGAGGAGTAACAGTCACCGGGCTGCGTTACACCGGCTGACGAATCCGGTAACCGGTGATTTGCGCGTAGCGCGCATCCCTCACGAGGGACGTCGATGCAGCTCGGCGCGGCTTGGCGGAGGAAAGGGCGGGCTCCGCACAGTGTGCTCGGCGGCGGTGGCGCCCGAGCTGCGGTGCCTCGCCACCGCACGCGGGGCGACCGTCGGTTCGGGTCAGGGCGTGGGGAGAGGCCGGTAGACGTGGACGACGGCGCCGGTGGCGAAGACCCTGGTGTCGAGGAGCTCGGCGGTGCCGGTGCTGCTGGAGCGGAACAGGGGTTCACCGCCTCCCTTGATGACCGGGGAGGTGCAGATCCGGTACTCGTCGAGCAGACCCGCCGCGGCGAGGGCGTCGGTCAGCCTGCCGGTGCCCCAGACCAGGATGTCGCCGCCCGCGGCCTGCTTGAGCCTGCCGACCTCGTCGAGCAGGTCGGGGCCTGCGACGACCACGGTCGGGTCCCACGCCGTCGTGTCGACCTCTCGGGAGGCGACGACGTACTTGGTGATCGCGTTGACGTGGTCGGCGAAGGGGTCGCCGCCCCGGGTGGGCCAGGCCTGTGCCATGCCTTCGTAGGTGAGCCGGCCGAGCAGCAGCGCGTCGGCGGCGAGCGTCGTCTGGAGTCCGTAGTCCTGCAGCTCCTCGTCGAAGTACGGGAACGACCAGTTCTGGGGGTCGTCGATGTAGCCGTCGAGGGTGGCGTGGGTGAAGCCGACGATCCTGCGCGGGGCGCCGTGTTCGCTCTGTTCTCGCACGCCAGGGAGCGAACCATCAGGCCGACCGGTCCGTCTTGTACCGAACCGAAGCCCCGTCTCACAGCGCCAGGAACGAGACGCCGGACCTCAGCTCGCCCGGCGTGTGGCCGGTCGCCCACCGCATCGCCCGCGCGAGCTGCGGCTGGTCGTAGTAGCCGCAGGCGGTCACCACGTCGGCGATCGAGCTCCCCGCCGTGAGGAGCCGCGCGGCGTCCTGGGCCTGCTCGATGCTGACGAGCTTGCGGTGCGAGATCCCGACGGCCCGGCGGAACCTGAGCTGCGCGGTCCGCTCCGACATGCCGCGCGGTCGCTCACCGTGCCGGATCTCGTCGACGGCCGGGTCGAAGGCCAGCAGGCCCGCGCGCGCCAGCCGGTCGAGGAAGACGTCGACGTTCTGCTCGGTCGGCATCTCCCAGTCCCGGCCGTCGAGCAGGATCCGGCCGCCGGGCAGGGTCGGCAGCACCGCGTCGTTGAGGTCGGTCAGGCCGGAGGGTGGGTGCAGCGGCAGGTACGCCCCGAGCCGCAGCTCCACGCCGAAGAACTCGCAGCCCTGCGGGCAGGTCAGCGACGTGCCCGCGGTCTCCGGTCCGCGGACGTGCACCGTCACCCCGGCCTCGGTCCGCGCGAACGCGATCATCGACGAGGCCTTGACCGCCGAGCTGAAGCCGGTCGAGGCGTCACAGCTCGCCGACCACACCCGTCGGACCATCGGGAGATCGCCGGTGACAGCGGTGAAGACCAGTCCCATCGGGTCGGGATCCTAGCCCTCGATGGTCGACGCGCCACCCACGTCCACCCAGGTCGACCCGGCCGATCGGAGGCGTGCCGGGCCTGTCGCACGTCGGCTCGTCGCCGCGAGCCGGGTCAGTACTCGTAGGGGTCCTCGGGCACGGCGACGGCCTCCGTCGAGGTCACCCGCAGCGCGGGCTCCCAGTTCGTGGCGGCGTCGGCGCTGCCGGGTTCGAGGCTGCCGGTGACGCGGAGCCAGGTCTCCGGTGCGGGGGTGGGCGCGAGGTCACCGGTGAGCCGGACGGTCTGGGGGCGGGCGTCGGCGGCGCAGCAGGAGATGGCGATGCGGGCCAGGCGGGGGCCGGTGTCGCCGGGGACGGTGAACCCGGTGAGGGTCACGGTGCGGCCGGCGAGGGAGGCACCCTCGTCCGACCCCGCACGGCTCACGAACTCCATGAACGTGAG
>NZ_JACBXB010000808.1 GCF_013870575.1 Pseudonocardia pini | reverse complement strand
CGGGGGCTTTCGAGCCGGGCGCGCTCGGACCGGGTGGGTTCTGACCGGGCGGGGTCGGACCGGGCGGGTTCGAGGCGGGCGCGTTCGAGCTGGGCGTGTTGGGGCCCGGTGTGTTGAGGCCGGGTGGGGTTCGGCCGGGCGGGGTCGACGCGGGCGAGTGGCGGGGGCCCGGTGCGTGGGGGCCCTGCACGTGGGAGCCCTGCACGTGGGAGCCCTGCACGTGGGAGCCCTGCACATGGGAGCCCTGCCCGGGCGACCCCTGAGGGCGCGGGGCTCGAGGTGGGGAGCCGGGGCGCTCGGTCCCACCCCGCTCGCCGTGCTCCGGGCCGGGTCGGCCCTCGGACGCCGCAGGTTCGGCGGGGACCTGCGGACGGTCGTCGGCGCCGTCGGGACGGGGTCCGGACGGCGCGTCGGAGGTCCGGTGGTCGCGCATCCCGCCCATGGTGCCCCACGCGGGGGGCGGACGCCGTCCTGGCCTCCCCCGGCGCGTCGGCCGGATCACCGCCCCTGAGCTGCGGGAACGCCTCAGGGACCGATCGAACCGAGCACCAGATCGGGCCGACTCACCGGTTCGGCGGAGACCAGCGGTACGGCGTCGAGCGCCAGACGGGCGCCCGCGACCGCCTCCGGGGTGTCCGTGTGCAGCTCCAGCAGCGGCTCCCCCGCCCGGACCTCGGCCCCGACCTCGTGCAGCCACCGCACCCCGGCGGCGGCCTGGACGCTGTCCTCCTTGCGGGCCCGACCGGCACCCAGCCGCCAGGCCGCGGTCCCGACCGCCGACGCGTCGGGGCAGAACGCCCCCGAACCCGGAGCAGCCACGGTCGTGACGTGCCGCGCCACCGGCAGGGACGCCCGCGGGTCCCCACCCTGGGCGGCGACCATCCGCTCCCACAGGGCATGGGCCTGACCGGACGCGAGGACGGCCTCGGGATCCGCGGCGATCCCGGCGAGGTCGAGCATCTCGCGGGCGAGGGCGAGGGTGAGGGCCCGGACGTCGGGCGGGCCGCCGCCGCGCAGCACCTCGACGGCCTCGGCGACCTCCAGCGCGTTGCCCGCGGTCCGCCCCAGCGGGACGGACATGTCGGTGAGCAGCGCCCGCGTGGGGATCCCGTGCATCGCGCCGATCTCCACCATCCGGGTGGCGAGCTCGCGGGCGGCGTCGACGGTGGGCATGAAGGCACCCGACCCGACCTTCACGTCCAGGACCAGCGCCCCGGTCCCCTCCGCGATCTTCTTGCTCATGATCGAGCTCGCGATGAGGGGGATCGACGGGACGGTGCCGGTGACGTCGCGCAGGGCGTAGAGCCGCCGGTCGGCCGGGGCCAGGGTCGGGGTGGTCGCGCAGACGACGGCGCCGACCCCGGCGAGCTGTGCCGCGATCTCCGCGGTGGACAGCTCCGCGCGCCAGCCCGGGATCGCCTCGAGCTTGTCCAGGGTGCCGCCGGTGTGGCCCAGCCCCCGCCCGGAGAGCTGCGGCACCGCGATCCCACAGGCCGCGACCAACGGCGTCAGGACCAGGGTGATCTTGTCCCCGACGCCCCCGGTCGAGTGCTTGTCCACCACCGGCCGTCCGACGTCCGGCAGCACGAGCCGCTCCCCCGACTCGACCATCGCGAGGGTCCAGCGGGCGGTCTCGGCCGCGTCCATGCCGTTGAGCAGGATGGCCATGGCGAGGGCGGCCATCTGTTCGTCCGCGACCTCGCCGCGGCTGTGCGCGGCGACCACCCAGTCGATCTGGTCGTCCGTGAGGCGGTGGCCGTCGCGCTTGGCGGCGATGACGTCGACCGCGGTGGTCGTCATCTCGCGACCGTAGCGTCAGGGCAGGTCGGCCGACCCGAACGCGTCGGGGAGGACACTGCTCATCGGCTGGATCCCGCGGGGCGTGTCGAGCACGCACTCCGGGCCGCCGAGCTCGTAGAGCACCTGCCGGCAGCGTCCGCACGGCATGAGCAGGGTGCCGTCGCCGGAGCGGACCGCCACCGCGACCAGCCTGCCGCCCCCGGACAGCCGGAGCTGGCCCGCGAGGGTGCACTCGGCGCACAGGCCGACCCCGTACGCGGCGTTCTCGACGTTGCATCCCGTCACGACCCGCCCGTCGGAGCAGAGGGCGGCGGCGCCCACGTGCAGCCCGGAGTACGGGGCGTACGCCGCGGCGGCCGCCCCGATCGCGTGGTCCCGCAGGCTCTGCCAGTCGATCACCTCCTGATCGAAGCAGAGTCCGGGCGTGGACGGCGGCGACCCCGGACGAGAGGGGGCCTGGCCCCGACCGACGCGGAGACCGTGTCGGCGGGCCGCTGTGGACGGCGGCACCCGGCTCACGCCGTGGTGTGACCGCACGGGGTCCTGCTCGCCGGATCCCGGATGAGGACCGCGTGGGAGGCCACGCCGTAGGGTCGGCGCGTGCGCGGGTGGGCGGCGGTCGTCGCGGTGGCG
>NZ_JACBXB010000807.1 GCF_013870575.1 Pseudonocardia pini | reverse complement strand
TCGACCGGTACGCCGCCGAACCCGACGCGGTCCCCGTCGAGGTGGAGCTCTGCGGGATCGCCGAGCAGGGCCCCATGCTGCGGGACGGCCGCGCGGACGTGGCGCTGCTGCACCTGCCCTTCGACGACGTCAGCGGGCTCGACACCGAGGCCCTCGCCGTCGAGTCGCAGGTCGCGGTGGTCCCGGCGGGCCACGATCTGGCCACCCGCACGGAGCTCACTCTCGCCGAGCTGACCGGATCGGACCTGCCGATGGCCCGGTGGCCGGACGGCTCGGGGTCCTACCGGCCCGGCCCCGGCCCGGAGGTCCACGACCACGCCCAGTTGCTCCAGCTCATCGGTCTGGGCCGCGCCACGACGATGCTCCCCGACTCGGTGCGCCAGGGCCTGCGAGAAGGGCTCGTCGCCGTGCCGGTGGTGGACGCCCCCTCTGTCACCACCCTGATCGCCTGGCCCCCGCACAGCCACTCCCGCGCCGTCGCCAGCCTGGTCCGCACGGCGACGGCCTTGTGAGCGCGAGACCCGACACCATGGATGACCGGGTCTTGATCAAGGTCTGCCTGTCGACGATGAGAAAGTCCGCAGTCGCATGGCAGTCAGCCTTCTGGCACGGCTCGTTCGGGGTGGCGCCACAACAACAATCCCCAGGATACGCATCTCACCTCCGTATGTCGGTAGGCCGACCGCATCACGATCATGATTGATCTGTCTACGGCGAACACTCGACGAGCTCTCCCTCGCTACAGCCCGTCATCGAAGACCTCGCACTCTGAGTCGTCTTGACCCGGTCTGGGATCCTCAGGCGGGGAGGCGTGCGCTTCGAGGCAGGTGGAGCCACGCTGTGGACTCGGCATCCCAACCGGAGAGCTGCGCGATCCCCCCCGGGACCGCAACACGGTAATGCTGCGCGAGAGCGAGTCCAGCGGCCGTCAGGCGCACTGCGACATAGTTGCTCGCCACCTGTGACCAGTCGACGGCCAACCGTCCATTCCCAGTTTCACGGGGATGGGCGGCGACTAGCTCTTGATAGTCCTTCGGATTGCGAATCAGATAGATCCCCCCAGGAGCTATCGGCTCGAACGTGAAGTCTCGAAGCGGCCTACTTCGCCCCGAGAATTCACTCTCCTCGCTGCGAGCCCAAGCACTACTACCGTCGGGCAGGTAGGAGGACGTCCAGAACGCCCCCTCGGGCTTATCTCCACACAGCTGGCTGGTCGGATTCCTGATGCAGATCGGCCGCATCGCACTCGACTCTGTATAGACAGCTTGAGGTGAGTCGATGCCGTCACCTTTCAGCCATCCTTGCTGCAAAATCTGATCGAGTTCGTAAGCCGTCTGGTCGAGACCCTCATCCGCCCGCTCCGTGAACGACGGCACCGCATACTGATAGCCGGCAGCGAAGACGATGTCCCAGTAAGTCTCGACGACATCCCGACTGGTTGGCTCGATACGGTGTCGAGCAAGTGACGCCGCAGCCTGCAAGAGGACAGGACCCCAGATTCTCCGGCTCGACATCGGCGACCTCCTCCCGCGCGAGCGCGGCCCAGGCTACTCCATCTAGGCTAATGAAATCCCGGGCGACCACCGGCCTGGAGGACGGCCGGATGCTGCACGCGGACACGACCACCCGGCGGTTCAACCGGTTCGTCGACCTGGCCGGAGTGCGGCGGATCAGGCCGCACGACGTCCGGTACACCTACGCCACGCTCTCGCCGGCCAGCGGCATGCAACTCCAAGATCGTCAGCGACCGGGTCGGCCACGCGCACGAGGGGATCACCGTGCAGATCTACGGCCACCGCTCCACGGGCCACGACCGCGAGGCCGCCGAGCTGGTGGCCAAGCTGATCCGCCAGCGGCTCACCGAAGAGCAGCCCTGACCGGGCGTGCTGGTCACAAACACCGACGCAGAAGGCCCCCGGATCTCTCCGGGGGCCTTCTGACCTTTGTAGCGGGGGTAGGATTCGAACCTACGACCTCTGGGTTATGAGCCCAGCGAGCTACCGAGCTGCTCCACCCCGCGCTAGCGGCTGTCGTTCCGTGTGCCGCTGTTTTTCTCTTGTGCCAGGAACATTACACGCCCGCGAACACCACGTGCACGGGGGGTCCCCCGCGCCTGCGAGGCTCTGACCTGCGGCGATGTCGCCGACAGCGGCTCGACCTTCGATAATCGCAGGTCAACGGGGCGTCGGCGGGCTTCGGTGTCCCTCCTCACAACCCCACCCGGTCCCCCGGAACGCCGACGGGCGGCCCCGGAAGCCCGGGACCGCCCGTCGAGAGACCGTGCGGCGACTACCCGCCGGGGGCGGGCGCCGGGGCGCTCTGGGCCTGCTGGAAGCGCTGGACGGCCGAGTCGAGAGCCGCCAGAGCCTGCCCCTGGGCCGCGAAGTCCCCACCCTGTTGGGCCGACTTGAGCTGCGCCAGCGCCGCGGAGATGTCCGC
>NZ_JACBXB010000806.1 GCF_013870575.1 Pseudonocardia pini | reverse complement strand
CCGAGCTGACGCGCCGCGCGGCGGGCGTCGAGGCGACCGAGCTGGCCCGGTGGTCCGACATCGCGTTCGCGCTCGCCCCCGGGCAGCTCGTGTCCACCCGGGTCAGCGCGGCCGATGGGCCGAGGGCGCACCTCGTCCTGTTCGACGAGCGCCCGGCGGCCGCGCCGGACGGGCCGTTCGCGCGGTCCTCGGTCTCGATCCGGGTGGACGCGGGACGGGTGGTGGAGATCGGGCTCTTCGCCGGCTTCGCCGAGGACCCGGCCACCGCCTCGATGTTCCGATGAGGACGGTCGGCCGACCGGGTGCACCCCTGCCCCTCGAGCAGGCCGAGGGGGTCCCGCTGCTGGCGGCGGGCCCCTTCGACCACGTGGGCATCGTGGTTCCGGACCTCGCCGCCGCCATGCGTGCCCACCTGACCCTCGGGCCCGCCGAGCGGTGGACCGTGCTGCCTCCCCGGACCGCCGCGAGCCCGGGCGCCTCCCGCTACCGCGACCGGCCCGGGGACTACGCCTCGCGGATCGCGTTCAGCCCCGACGGGTTCGTCGAGCTGATCGAGCCGGTCCGCGGGCCGAGCGTGTACCACGACTGGATCGCCGGGCGTGGGTACGGCCTCCACCACCTGGCCGTGCGGGTGGCGGAGCTCGCCCCGCAGACGCAGGCGATGGCGGACGCCGGGTTCGCCGCCCTGCAGTCGATCGTCGGCTACGGGCCGAACGCGGACGGCGGGCACGTCTACTTCGACACCGCCGACCGAATGGGATACCTGCTCGAAGCCGTCCGCCCGCCGTCCTGACACCAGGCGCAACGCTCGCCCGGCGAGCCTTCCTGCCTGGTCAGGGCCGTCCGCGTCGCCGACCGGGACGGCGTAGCGGAATGGTCACGCGTCGGCCCTTCAGCGGTCCGGCCATGTAGTACTAGGCTCGAATCATTCGAGATGCGAATCAACTCGACACGGGAGGTGCGCGGGCACCCCGGGGCGGAGGCGGTGGATGAACGCGGGTACCACCCCCGTCCCGGCCCTCCCGCTCGCCGTCACGCTGAGCGGGCTGGTGATGGCGCTGATGACCGCCACCCTGTCCACAACGATCATCACCACGGCCCTGCCGACGGTCCTCGCGGACCTCGGCGGCGGTCAGATCGCGTTCGTCTGGGTCGTGACGGCCACGCTGTTGGCCACCACGGCGACCGCGCCGCTGTGGGGCAGGCTCGCCGACCTCGTCGCGGGCAAGCTGCTGTTGCAGGTGGCGCTCACGATCTACCTCGTCGGTTCGCTGCTGGCCGGGCTCGCCCCGTCGATCGGGGTGCTGATCGCGGCACGCGGGATGCAGGGGATCGGACTCGGTGGGGTCCAGGCGCTGGTGCAGGTCGTGCTCGGCGTGCTGATCCCGCCGCGCAGGCGCGGTCGGTACACCGGGTGGATCAGCGCCGCGTCCATCGTGGCCACGGTGAGCGGCCCACTGGTCGGCGGGCTGCTCACCGAGACCCCCGGTCTCGGCTGGCGGTGGTGCTTCCTGGTGGCGGTCCCGGTGGTCCTGCTCTGCCAGGGGGTGCTGCAGTGGGCCCTGCGGCTGCCCGTCCACCGGCGGGAGGTGACGATCGACTACCTCGGCTCCGTCCTCGTCGTCGCCGCCACCAGCCTGGTCCTGGTCTGGATCTCCTTCGTCGGCGACAGCTACGCGTTCCTGTCCTGGCAGACCCTGGTCGCGCTGCCGGTCGCCCTGCTCCTGCTGGTCGGCCTGGTCGTCGTCGAACGGCGGGTGCGGATGCCGGTCGTCCCCCTGGGCCTGCTGCGCAGGCGGAGCACGGCGATCGCGGTCGCCGGGGCGGCGGGTCTCGGGCCGCTGCTGCTGCTCGGGGCCACGTTCGTGGTGCCCTACCTGCAGGTCGCGCGGTCCTACTCGCCCACCGAGGCGGGCCTGATGCTGCTCCCGATGAGCGCGGGGAGCCTGGTGGCCACCACGGTCGGCGGGCGGATCACCTCGCGGACCGGTCGGGTGCGGCCGGTGCTCCTGACCGGGTTCGCGGTGCTGACGCTCGCCGTCGGGATGCTCGCGATCGCCGTGCACCTCGGTCCGCGTGGGCACGCGGCCTGGCTGCTCGGGGGCATGATCGCCCTCGGCGTGGGGCTCGGGCTGACGGTCCTGAACATCACGCTCAGCGTGCAGAACGAGGTCGGGCTGAGCGATCTCGGCGCGGCCACGTCGGCGGTCAACTTCTTCCGCAACATCGGCGGGAGCATCGGTGTGGTGGTCATCGGCGCCCTGCTCGCCGACCGGCGCGACGTGCTCGTCGGGCAGGGTCGGTCGGCGGCGGAGGCGCTGGGCACGGCGACGGCGCAGGCGTTCCTCGCCGTCGTCGCCCTCACCGCCCTCGTGCTGGCGCTGATGGTCGCGCTGCCGCGCACCGAGCTGCGGGAGACCGTGGACGGGAAGACCCGGGCGAAGTCC
>NZ_JACBXB010000805.1 GCF_013870575.1 Pseudonocardia pini | reverse complement strand
TGCGGTCGCGGTGTTCGGCGCCGTCGAGCTGGCCCTCCTCGAAGGCCTTGTCGAGGGCGCGGCACAGGGCGTCGCGGTCGGTGTCGCGCGCGCGGGTGCGGGAGGTCGCCACGCGCGGAGAGTAGCGAGCGGTACCACCGGGGTCCGACGATGCGCTCCCTCGTCGACGACCGAGATCGACGACGGAGCCGTGTCGACCGGCCGAGCGGGAAGGACGTCTGGTGGGTGCGGGTGCAGATCGCCCAGCCCGACGGCACCGGCCGGGTGAGCGTCACGAACCTCCAGGAGGGTCCGGAGAACCAGCCCGTGCCCGGCCCGACGCAGGTCCCGACCACGTTCTGCTGAGCGCGATGGGTAGTCTCGTGCGGTGAGTTTCACGCTTCTCCCCGCTGTGGACGTCGCCGACGGGCAGGCCGTGCGCCTGGTCCAGGGCGAGGCCGGAACCGAGACCTCCTACGGCGCGCCGCGCGAGGCCGCGCTGAGGTGGCAGGAGGACGGCGCCGAGTGGATCCACCTCGTCGACCTCGACGCGGCGTTCGGCAAGGGCTCGAACGCCGAGCTGCTGGCCGCCGTCGTCGGTGAGCTGGACGTGAAGGTGGAGCTGTCGGGCGGCATCCGGGACGACGGGTCGCTGGCCCGTGCGTTGTCCACCGGGTGCGCGCGGGTCAACCTCGGCACCGCCGCGCTGGAGGACCCCGAGTGGTGTGCCCGCGTGTGCGCCGAGCACGGGGAGCGGATCGCCGTGGGGCTCGACGTCAAGATCAAGGACGGACAGCACCGGCTGGCCGCCCGCGGCTGGACGCAGGACGGCGGCGACCTGTGGGAGACCCTGGCGCGCATGGACCGCGACGGGGTGTCCCGCTACATCGTCACGGACGTCTCGCGCGACGGCACCCTGACCGGCCCGAACGTCGAGCTGCTGACGCAGGTCGCCGCGAGGACCCCGTCGCCGGTGGTGGCCTCCGGTGGGATCTCCGAGCTGAAGGACCTGGTCGCGCTGGCCGAGACCGGGGTGCTCGAGGGGTCGATCGTCGGCAAGGCGCTGTACGCGGGGCGCTTCACCCTGCCCGAGGCGCTCGCGGCGGTCCGCTAGTGGGCGTCGCGGTCCGCGTGATCCCCTGTCTGGACGTCGACGCCGGGCGGGTGGTCAAGGGCGTCAACTTCAAGGAGCTGCGAGACGCCGGGGACCCGGTCGAGATGGCCGCGGTCTACGACGCCGAGGGGGCCGACGAGCTCACGTTCCTCGACGTCACGGCGTCGTCGGGGGAGCGGGAGACCATGGTGGACGTGGTCCGCCGCACCGCCGAGCAGGTCTTCATCCCGCTGACCGTGGGAGGCGGGATCCGCACGCCCGACGACGTCGACCGCATGCTGCGCGCGGGCGCGGACAAGGTCTCGGTCAACACCGCGGCGATCGCCCGCCCGGAGCTGTTGGGCGAGATGGCGCGGCGGTTCGGCTCGCAGTGCATCGTGCTGTCGGTCGACGCGCGGCGCGTGCCTCAGGACGGCACGGCCGGGCCACCGACGCCGTCGGGCTTCGAGGTCACCACGCACGGCGGCCGCACGGGCACCGGGATCGACGCCGTCGAGTGGGCCGCGCGGGGTCAGGAGCTGGGCGTCGGTGAGATCCTGCTGAACTCGATGGACGCCGACGGGACCCGCGCCGGGTTCGATCTCGAGCTCATCGAGAAGGTGCGCCGGGTCGTCGCGGTGCCGGTGATCGCGTCCGGCGGCGCGGGCGCGCTGGAGCACTTCCCGCCCGCGGTGCACGCGGGGGCGGACGCGGTGCTCGCGGCCAGCGTGTTCCACTTCGGACAGCTGCGGATCGGCGAGGTCAAGGACGTGCTGCGGGCCGACCACGTGGAGGTCCGGTGAGGGTCGAGGTGTCCGAACTGGACCCGGCGGTCGCCCGGCGGCTCAAGCGGAACGCCGACGGTCTGGTCTGTGCCGTGGTGCAGGACGCGTCCACGAAGGACGTCCTGATGGTGGCGTGGATGGACGACGAGGCCCTCCACCGCACGTTGACGACTCGCCGCGGGACCTACTGGTCGCGGTCGCGGCAGGAGTACTGGGTCAAGGGCGAGACCTCCGGGCACGTCCAGCAGGTGCGCGAGGTCCGCCTGGACTGCGACGGCGACACCCTGCTGGTCGTCGTGGACCAGGAGGGCGCGGCCTGCCACACCGGCGACCGCACCTGCTTCGACGCCGACCGCCTCCTCTAAAGCCCCACCCCACCCGCGTTATGGAGCCACAACTGTCGTTCTCGGCGTTCGACACGACAGTTGTGGCTCCATAACGCGGTCAGGGGGACATGACCCAGCGGATGCCGCTGGTCACCCCCCGGCCCGCCAGGCGGACGATGGTCGCCTCCGCGATCGGGAGGTAGGGCAGGCGGAGCGGGGACCGCGCCCAGCGGGGGAGCAGGCCCACCGCGGCCGCGGCGAGCAA
>NZ_JACBXB010000804.1 GCF_013870575.1 Pseudonocardia pini | reverse complement strand
CGCGTGAAGTACTCGGCCAGCTCGGCCCGCGAGGCGGGCACGATCGCGGGGTCCAGCCCCACGACCTCGGCGGCACGCACGCTCTCGGCCACGTACTCGTCCGCCTCGGCCGCGGTGAGGATGCCGGACCGGCGGGCGATGTCGACGTAGGAGTCGATCTCGCCGCAGTGCACCCAGAGCAGGCCCTCGGGGGCGTCGACCCGGAACCGCGTGCCCGTGTCCGGGTCGACGGCGCTGAGCCTGCGGTGCAGGCCGCGGACCCTGGCCCCGGCGACCTCCACCTCGGCCAACGAGCCGAACGTGCGGGTGCCGACGAACTGCACGGTCCGCTCGAAGCGGGGCCAGGCCTTCGCCGGGTCGAACAGCGCGCTGTTCTGGAAGGTGCCGCGCATGACCCGCGGGTGCAGTGACTGCAGCAGCAGCGCGCGCATCCCCGCCACCCAGGTGACGGGTTCCAGGTGCACCCGCCAGGTCACCGACTGCGGACCGAACAGACCGTGATCGACGTTCATCGGTGACCTCCTCGGAGTCGGTCCGACTCAGCTCGCGAGACCCAGCGCCTGCGCGGGGCGGGCGAGGATGCCGCGCAGCTGCTGGTTGGGCCGCTGCTGCTCCCCGTGGACCGCGTTGATCACCGCGACCGCACCGGTCAGGACGGGGATGGCCCACTGGAACACGGCGAGCTGCCGCTGGGCGGCGGAGACCCCGTCGTCGGGCGCGTCGAGACCGGGCTCGGTGATGCCCTCGACCGGGCGCCCCTCGCCCTCGGCGACCTTCCTGCCGAGCACCCTGCTGTAGGCGGTGACGCCCAACGCGGCGGCGGTGAGGGCCGTCTTCGCGATCGAGGAGGCCAGCACGCCCTTCTGGGTGGCGACCCGGCTCTTGTTGGCGTAGCCGACGCCGACCGAGCCGACGAGGTGCACGCCGATCGCGGCGAGGTTGACCGGTGTCCACCGGTCCCAGCCGGTGTCGGCCAGCCGGAGCCGCTCCTTCGCCTCGGTGGCGGAGGCGGCGGCGCCGTTGAGGGCGACGGCGTTGGCGAGCGTGCCGCCGAACCAGGCAGCCAGGCCCAGGTCGTTCATGCTTCGGACGACGGTGTTGCGCAGTGTCACGGGAACTCCTGACGAGATCGCGGATGGAGACCCCGGCCGGCTACCCGAACCACGCTGCTTCATCCCGCCCGTCTTCGCCGGGTCGTGGCCGCACCCGAATGCGCGCGGTTCGCCGCAACCTGAGAAATCGCCGAGAAAGGACACCGGTCGCGTGGTCCCACTCGACATTTCCCGTCGATTCTGGATACTGCGAGGTGACGCTGCAGGAACGACCGAACGGAAGTGGACATGGCCCGGGTCACCGAAGTGACGCTGGTGGACGACCTGGACGGCGGGAAAGCGGATGAGACCGTCTCCTTCGCGCTCGACGGGAAGTCGTTCGAGATCGACCTGAGTGCCGAGCACGCCGCGCAGCTGCGGGACGCGATCGCCCCCTATGTCGGTGCCGCACGGCGCACGTCGGCCGGTGGTCGGCGGCAGAGCGTCGCCCCGGAGACCGCCGCCCCCGCCAAGAGCCGCGAGGAGAACGCGGCGATCCGGGAGTGGGCCAAGGCGAACGGGTTCGACGTGTCCGAGCGCGGTCGGCTGCGGTCCGATGTGGTGCAGGCCTACGCAGAACGCGACCGTACGCCGGAGCCGGTGGCCGAGGAGAAGCCGAAGCGCCGCTCGCGCAAGAAGGCCACCGAGGCGGCCTGACGAATCGGGGAATGCTTTTCCGCGGGGTCAGCGGCGTGAGTCGTCGAGGTACTGCAGCAACTCGTGCGCGGCGAGTTCCACGTCCTTGTGGCCCCACTCCGCCGCGCGGTAGTAGCAGGAGATGATCCCCATCCGGTGCAGCCTGCGAAAGTCGCCGAACACGAAGGCGTAACGGCGCTTGGTCTCCTCGCCGGCCCCCTCGGTGAGGCCGAGATGCCAGGCGCCGTACTCGGCCCAGGTGTGAGACTTCAGATAGCGGGTGCCGTCCGCGGCCGAGGGCTGGACGTCGCCCCACCGGCTGCGCAGCACGTAGCGGCGCGCGTCGATGAGCTCACGGGCGTGGCGGACGGCCTCGTCGTTGACCGCATATCTCGCCATCCGCCGATGGTGGCGTACCGGGAGCCCGCTGCGGAACCCTCCTTCAGCTCGCCTGCCACAGGTCCAGGATCGCGGCCGCGGTCTCCGCGGGCCGCTCCAGCGGCGGGATGTGCCCGGCGCCCTCGACGACCGCGACCCGACCGTCCGCGAGCTCGGTGACGGCCTTCTCCGCACGGGCGGGGGACCAGGTGGCGTCCTCGGTGCCCACGACGAGCAGCGTGGGCGCGGCGATGCGGGCGAGCCGGTCGGTGAGGTCGGGGCGCTGCAGCATCATCGCGTGCATCGCCCGGTGGACGCCGACCCGGTCGCCCGCGCGGAAGGCCGT
>NZ_JACBXB010000803.1 GCF_013870575.1 Pseudonocardia pini | reverse complement strand
GCGCCGGTGCTGGCCACGGTCGCGGCGAAGCCGGAGATCGTCGTGGCCACGCCCGGGGCGGAGCCCGCGGTCGCGGGTGGCTACGGCGCGGCCCTGCTGCTCGACGGCTGGGCCATGCTCAACCGCGCCGACCTGCGGGTGCTGGAGGAGGCGCTGCGGAAGTGGCTGGCCGCCGCGGCCCTGGTCCGCCCGCACGCCGACGGCGGTCGGGTGGTGATCGTGGCCGACTCGTCCATCCCGGTGGTGCAGGCCCTGGTGCGGTGGGACCCGGCCGGGTTCGCGGCGGAGGAGCTGGCCTCGCGGGCCGAGGGGGGGTTCCCGCCCGCCGTCCGGATGGCCGCGGTGGAGGGGACGCCGGGCGCGGTCGCCGACCTCGTCGACCTGGTCTGCGAGGCCGAGCCGCGGGTCGAGGTGCTCGGCCCGGTCGAGATCGACCCGCCGGACGAGCCGGGCGCCATGCCCGAGGTCCGGGAGCGGGCGCTGCTGCGCGTCCCCCGGACCGAGGGGCGGGCGCTGGCCCGCCACCTCCACGCGGCGCAGGCGCTCCGCAGCACCCGGAAGGCGCCGGACCCGGTGCGGGTGCGGCTCGACCCGGCCGAGGTCGGCTGAGCAGTCGGCTGATCGGTCGGCTGATCAGTCCGGGTGGCAGAATGGACGCGGTCCGTCCGAGGGGAGATCCGTGTCCGTCCAGCCCGTCCGTCTGTTCGGTGATCCGGTGCTGCGCACGGCCGCCGCGCCCGTCACGACGTTCGACGCCGAGCTCCGCAAGCTCGTCGCCGACCTCACCGACACGATGCACGCCGAGGGCGGCGCAGGCCTCGCCGCACCCCAGATCGGCGTCGGTCTGCGGGTGTTCACCTTCTCGGTCGACGGCGTCGAGGGGCATCTCGTCAACCCCACCTGGACCGCGGTGGGCGCCGAGGAGCAGTTCGGGCCCGAGGGCTGCCTCTCGATCCCCGAGCTGGGCTGGGACTGCCGCCGGATGCTGAACGTGGTCGCCATGGGCTGGGACGTGCACGGCGAGCCGGTCACGGTCGAGGGCACGGCGAAGCTCGCCCGGGCGATCCAGCACGAGACCGACCACCTGGACGGCGTCCTGTTCGTCGACCGGCTCGACGCGGAGCTGCGCAAGCAGGCGATGGCCGAGATCCGGGCGACGGAGTGGTTCGCGGGGCAGACGGTCAAGGTCAGCCCGCACCCCCTGTTCGGGAAGGCGCGGTGAGGCTGGTCTTCGCGGGGACCCCCGAGCCCGCGGTCCCGGCGTTGCAGGCGCTGCTGGACTCGCCGCGCCACGAGGTCGTCGGCGTGCTGACCAGGCCGGACGCTCCCGCAGGGCGCGGGCGCACGCTCGTCCGGTCGCCGATCGGGGCGCTCGCGGACGCCCACGGGATCCCGGTGCTCACCCCGGCCCGCCCGCGGGAGCCGGCGTTCCTCGACGAGCTGCGGGCGCTGGAACCGGACTGCGTGCCGGTCGTGGCGTACGGGGCGCTGGTGCCGCGGGTCGCGTTGGACATCCCGCGGTTCGGGTGGGTCAACCTGCACTTCTCGCTGCTGCCCGCCTGGCGGGGGGCGGCGCCGGTGCAGGCCGCGATCAAGCACGGTGACGAGATCACCGGCGCCACCACCTTCCTGCTGGAGGAGGGCCTGGACACGGGCCCGTCGTACGGCGTGGTCACGGACGCGATCGGCGAGCGGGACACCACCGGCGACCTGCTCGGGCGGCTCGCGCGGTCCGGGGCACAGCTGCTGCTCGCCACCATGGACGGGATCGAGGACGGCACCCTGCGCGCCGTCCCGCAGCCCGCCGACGGCGTCTCCCTGGCGCCCAAGGTGTCGGTCGCCGACGCCCGGGTCGACTGGTCCGCGCCCGCGCTGGGCCTCGACCGCCTGATCCGCTCCGTGACCCCCGAGCCGGGCGCGTGGTGCGAGTTCCGCGATGCCCGGCTGGGCCTGGGCCCGGTCACCCCCGTGCGGACCGGCGAGGTCGAGCTGAAGCCCGGTGAGCTGCGGGCGGAGAAGAAGCGGGTGCTGGTGGGCACCGCGACGGTCCCGGTGCAGCTGGGCGAGGTCCGCCCGGTGGGGAAGAAGGCCATGCCCGCCGCGGACTGGGCCCGCGGGATGCGGATCGCCGAAGGCGAAGCCCTGACCTGACGGCGCCGCGCCGGGCACGCGAGACGTCCTGCGGAGGTCAGCGGTTCGTGGGCGCGGTGGAGATCACCGGCAAGGAGCGAAACCTGCGTTCAGCGCGGGGTCTCGCCCCACTCGGAGCGATCATGGCCGCGGTGGCGGCCGACCGGGCACCGGCGTCGGCCGCCGACCTGGGACCATCGGGGGAGCAGCGGACGGGTGCCCGACCGACGGGCGGCCCACCGCGACGACGAACGATCGAGGAGAGTGCGTGAGCGAGCCCGACGGCGGACGACCTGAGCGGGACGACCGCGGTGACCGGGGCCGG
>NZ_JACBXB010000802.1 GCF_013870575.1 Pseudonocardia pini | reverse complement strand
GCGTGCTCATGGGATCTCCGCGGGTGCGGGCGACGACGTGCCCGCGAGGGTGGACCGGGTGGGGGCGAGGCGGGCCTCACCGACAGAGCGCGGTCCCGGTCCGGCAGAGGTCGACGTGGCGGCGCTCGGTGAGCAGGAGCGGCACGTCATCGAGCAAACCCGCCGGGTCGGCACGGTGTCAAGACCGCCCGACGCCAGGTCCTCACACGGGCGCGAAAGCCCGCAGGAACGTGTCGACGGCGGACCGGGCGATCCCGGCCAGCTCGGCGGCGGGCAGCGCGCGCGTGCCGAAGCGGGTGCGGGCGTCCATGCCGCCGGTGAGCAGGCTGCCGAACTGCTCGGCCGCCGTGGCCGGGTCCGCGATCCGCAGCTCACCCGCCACCGACAGGGCGAGCAGGCGGTCCGCCAGGGCCTGGTTGACCCGGCTCGCCGCGCGCCCGAGGAAGACGTCCGCGAGGTCGGGGAACTGCACGACCTCGGCCGTGACCAGCCGCCGCAGCGCCCAGGAGCGTTCGTCGGTGAAGCACTCCAGCAGCCGCAGCGCGACGTCCTCCAGCGCCCCACGCACGTCCCCGCCCGGGTCCAGCAGCCCCTCGACGACCGCGAGATTGGCCTCGGCGGCACGGTCGGACTCCGCCACGAGCGCCTCGCGCAGCAGGTTCTGCTTGTCGCCGAAGTGGCTGTAGACGGTCGCCTTCGCGACGCCTGCCTCCGCGGCGATCTCGTCGACCCCGGCCTGGGCGTAGCCCGCGCGGGCGAACACGGTGGTCGCGGCCACGAGGATGGCGCTCCGCTTGTCGATCCGGCCGCGCGGCCCGGTGGTCACCGGCATGACAGGAGCCTACCCGGTCTTGACAAGCAGACGCCTGATATCAGCTAATCAGACTCTTGAGTCTGGTTCTGCGAACCTACGAGTCCACATGAACGAGCGCGCGCTCCGCCGCACCATCGCCGTGGTCCTGCTGGGCGGGATCATGGGGATCCTCGACGGCTCGATGGTGCTCGTCGCGGTCCGGACGATCGCCGTCGACCTCGACGCGCAGCTCGGCGCGGTCGGCTGGGTCGCCACCGCGTACCTTGTGGCGGTCACGGTGACCGTGCCGGTCGGTGCCTGGGCCGTGGAGCGCTACGGCGGCAAGCGGCTCTGGCTGGCGGGCCTGGTCGTGTTCTTCGTCGGCTCGGTGGGCTCGGCGTTCGCCCCGGACCTCGGCACCCTGATCGCGCTGCGGGCGGTCCAGGGTGTCGGCGCGGGCATCCTCGATCCGCTGATGCTCACGCTGCTGGCGCGGGCCGCCGGGCCCGAGCGGGCGGGGCGGGTCATGGGGATCATGGGGATCGTCGGGTCGGCGGGGCCGGTCGCGGGCCCGATCGTCGGCGGCGCCCTCCTCCAGGTCCTCGACTGGCGATGGCTCTTCCTGGTCAACGTGCCGATCGTCGTCGCGGCGCTGGTCCTCGCCGCGCGCACGCTGGCGGACGACACCCCGGGGCCGGAGGTCCCGGTCCGCAGGCTCGACGTCGTGGGCCTGGCGCTGCTCGGGCCCGGCGTCAGCGCCGCGGTCCTCGGGCTGTCCCGGGTGGAGGCCGAGGGGACGGTCGGGGCCTGGCCGGTCCTCGTGCCGGTCGGGCTCGCCGCGGCCCTGCTGGCCGGCTACGCCGCGCACGCGCTGCGCCGCAGCGCCCCGCTCGTCGACCTGCGGCTGCTCGCCCGCCCCGGGGTGACACCGAGCCTGCTCACCGCGGGCACCAACGGGCTCGCGACCTTCGGGGCGCTGCTGGTGATCCCGTTGGCGTACCAGCAGACCTACGGCCTCTCCCCCGCCTCCGCCGGGCTGCTGCTCGCCCCGCTCGGGGCGGCCTCGATGGTGGCGATGCCGGTGTCCGGCCGGTTGTCCGACCGCGTCGGATCCCGACCGGTGGCCCTGGTCGGCGGCGCGATCGCGCTGGTCGGGGCGGTCGTGCTCGCCACCGGCGCGGGCTCGCTGCCCCTCGTGGTCCTGGGCGGGCTCCTGGTGGGGCTGGGTCTGGGGACGGTCGGCGCACCCGCGATCGGATCGGTCTTCCGGACGGTCCCGCCCGAGTCCACCGCGCAGGCGAGCGCACTCCTCTACACGGTGAACCAGCTCGGGGCGGCGTTCGGCATCGCGACCGCGGCGCTGCTCGCGAGCACCGCCGGGCTCGTTGCGGCCTTCTGGCTGCTCGCGGGTGGGGTGGTGGTCGGCATCGCGGCGAGCACCCGGCTGCCGGGCCGATCACCGGCGATGGTCGGGACCGATCGCACCGGGTGATCGTTCGTGATGCGAAATCGTCGTTGGACGGGCCGGGCCGCGTCGGATGGAGTGGGTGGGATGCACACCCCCTCCCGCCCGCACAGCTCCCACTGGGGGTCGTTCCGCGCCGAGCAGGCGGCGGGCGGCCTGAGGGTGGTGCCGCGGCAGGCCGACCCCGATCCGTCGCCCCTGCTCGACAAC
>NZ_JACBXB010000801.1 GCF_013870575.1 Pseudonocardia pini | reverse complement strand
CTGCTCGCCGGGTTCCTGCCCGCTCTCGGGCTCTGCGTGGTCGCGGCGCTGTTCGCCGCCCTGACCCTGCACCGCGCGTGGGAGCAGATCGTGCGGCTGGGGTTCGAGCCCGTCGTCGTGGCGGGGTTGGTCCTGCCGCTGTTCGCGGTGCCTGCGGTGGCGTTCGCGGCCAGCCAGTCCGTGGCGGGCATCGCGTCGCTCTCGCTGCTGGCCATCGCCTTGCAGGGCTTCGTCTGGTTCGTGGTCGACGGCGACACGGACGGCGGCTTCACCTGCGGGCTCGCCCTGGCCGCGGCGTTCTTCTTCGACCCGATCTCCGTGTTCTACGCCCTGGCGCTGGGCCTGGCGACCTGGTTCTTCGCCGCCTCGCACCAGCGCCGGGCGGCGCCGGCGAGCGTGCTCGTCATGGTCTTCCCGACGGCGTTCGTGGTGCTGGCGTGGATGTTCCTGGAGTGGCGGTTCGCGGGCAGCCCGGTGCAGGCGGTGGCCACCAACCCGGACATCTTCGCCTTCCGCGACGGGGTGCTCGACGGGCTGGTGGCCGCGGTCGGCACGATCGGCGGCACCCTGTGGCACGTCCCGCTGTTCCTCGCGGTCGCCGTGCTCTACGCGATCCGGTTCCCCGCCGCGTTGGTCGGCTACCTCGTCTCGCTGATCGCCTCGGTGGTGGCGGTGTGGATCGGGCTGCGGTTCACACCGGTGTCCGCGTACGTGCTGTTCACGCTGGTCGCACTGATGTCGATCCCGCGGGACACCGACCGGCGGACGGCGCGGGGGCTCGCCGTCGTCGGGCTGGCGCAGCTCCTGCTCGCCTGGGTGTGGCCGCCGCTCAGCCCCGGGTTCGAGGACTGGCTGACGGCGGTGCTGGGTTGAGGAGCGCCCGGTCGACGAACTCGAGCAGCCAGTCCGCGAACTCCTCGGGCGTCCACCCCCGGACGCGCAGGAACTTGTCCAGCACCTCGAAGCACGCGACCGACCAGTAGACGTCCACCGCGCGGTCCAGGTCCATCCGCAGGAACGGGCCGAACGAGGCGACGACGGCACGGTAGTCCTCGAACCGGCGTCGTTCGTACTCCTGCCAGGCCTCCGCGATCTCCGGGTCGGCGCCCGCGGCCTCGCGGAAGACCCACATCATGGGGCCGGCCGTCGGCAGGATGTCGAGGGCCACGAGCCGCAGCTGCGCGAGCTTCGCCGCCCGGTCCTGCTCGGTGACCAGCAGGTTCATGTTCTCGCGGCGCAGCAGGGGGACCTCCTCGTCGTCCCCGACGAGGCTGCGGTCCACGGCCGCGAGCAGGAGCGCGGCCTTGCCGCCCTGGGCGAAGACCGTCTGGGCGGACACGCCCGCCTCGGCGGCGATCCCCTTCATGGTGGTCGTGTGGTAGCCGTCCCGGCGGAAGCAGCGGCTCGCCGCGTCGAGCACCGCGACGCGGGTCTGCCGGGCCTGCTCCTCGCGGAGGGCGGAGCGGTACGTCCTCACCACGGGATTGACTCTAGCAGCACTCAATTCATAGTATCGGCGCTCCAGCGAATCGAGGAGTGGCCATGACGACGACCCGGACGCCGAAGGACCGCCGCGCGGTGACCCTCATGCGGGCGGTCGCCCCCGTGCACACCGCCCTGCTCCGGGCCTTCCGCGGGCGCGGGATGTGGCGGTTCCGCGGCGGTGAGGTCGTGCTGCTCACCCACACCGGGCGGCGCAGCGGGAAGCGGTTCACCACGCCCCTGCTGCACCTGCGCGACGGCGAGGACCTGCTGGTCGCCGCCTCGCACGGCGGCGTGGACGCGGAGCCGCAGTGGTGGCTCAACCTGCGGGAGACCCCGTACGCCGAGGTCGAGGTGCGCGGCGAACGCTGGGCCGTGGTGGCCGAGGCCCTCCCGGAGGCGGAGCGGATCGCCGCCTGGGAGCGGTTCCGCCAGGTCGGCCCCTACTTCGACGAGTACCAGGCCGCGGTGTCGCGCACCATCACGCTGGTGCGGCTGCGGCGGTGGACGCGCTGATCAGCCCTGCTGCAGCGCGGTCATCATCGCCTCGACGGCGATCCGCGGCTTGACGTTCAGCTCCAGCGCCTCCCGGCAGGCCAGGACCGCCTCGAGACGGCGCAGCGTCGACTCGGGGCTCCACTCGCGCGCGGCCTGCCGCACGTCCGACTCGCGGTCCGGGTTCGTCAACGCGACCGGGGAGCCGCTCACCAGGACGTCCCGGTAGAAGCCCGCGAGGTCGACGAGGGCACGGTCCAGCGCGTCCCGCTGGGTGCGCGTGTTGCGCGACTTCTGCCGCTTCTCCAGCTCGCGTTCGGCGGCCTTGGCGCCGCGGGCCGCCTGAGCAGCACCTTTGCCCGTGCCGCCCGCCCCCATCGCGACGGAGAGCTCCTCGCGCTCGGTGGCGTCTCGCGCCTGGCTCATGTCCGCGGCCTCGGTCTCGGCCTCCTTGACCAGGACGTCCGCGTAGGCGAACGCGTCCCCGAGGTGGC
>NZ_JACBXB010000800.1 GCF_013870575.1 Pseudonocardia pini | reverse complement strand
TCGTCGAGCCGCAGGGGCCGCCCGCTCGCCCCGAGCCCGGCGATCGCGACCCGGACGATCCGCTCGGGGTTGTGCCGGGCGTCCGCCCGCACGGCGATCAGCTAACCCCAGGTCACCGGCAGCGACTCCATGCCGTACACCACGGTGAACGAGCGGAAGTGCTCCTCGTCCGAGGCGGTGCGCAGCTCCGGGAAGCGCGTGAGCAGTGCCGGGAGGGCGATCCGCATCTCCATCCGGGCCAGCGGGGCGCCCAGGCAGTGGTGGATCCCGTGCCCGAAGGCGACGTGCCCCAACGCGCCCCGCCGGACGTCGAGCCGGTCCGGGTCGCCGACCAGGGCCGGGTCGCGGTTGGCGGCGGGCAGGGACAACATCACCAGATCGCCCGCGGGGATCGGGGTGCCCGCGATCTCGGTGTCCTCCGTGACCACCTTGAACGTTCCACTGTGGACGATCGACAGCCAGCGCAGCAGCTCCTCGATCGCGGGGCCCACGGCCTCCGGGTCGTCCCGCACCAGGGCGAGCTGGTCCGGGTGCTGCAGCAGGGCGAGGGTGCCCAGCCCGAGCATGTTCGACGTGGTCTCGTGCCCCGCGATCAGCAGCAGGTTCGAGATCCCGATCAGCTCGTCGTCGCTCACCTCCGGCCCGTGCTCGCGGATCAGCATGCCGATCAGCTCGTCGCCGGGGTCCGCGCGCTCGCGCGAGACCAGGCTCGCCATGTACCGGCGCTGCTCGCGCTGGGCGGCCATCCGCTCGGGCATCGGCAGCGAGAGGTCGAGGAGCTTCCCCGAGCGGTCCTGGAACTGCGCGCGGTCCTCGTACGGCACGCCCAGCAGCTCGCAGATCACCAGGGACGGCACCGGCAGCGCGAAGTCGGCGACCAGGTCCGCGGGCGGGCCCTTCCGCTCCATCGCGTCGAGGTGCTCGTCCACGATCGCCTGCACGCGCGGCTCCAGCCTGCGCATCCGCCGCCCGGTGAACTCGCCGGTCAGCAGCTTGCGCAGCCGGGTGTGCTCCGGCGGGTCGTGGGCGAGCAGGTTGCCCGCCTGCATGCGGGCGATCTCCTCCGGGCTCCGCTCCGGCATCCCGGGCATCGCGGCCCCCGGCTGCCAGACGTTGCTGAACCGGGCGTGGTCGCCCAGCACGTCCCGCACCTCCGACCAGCGCGTGACGAGCCACGGCTCGATCCCCATCGGCGTGCGCACCTTCCGCACGCCCGCCTCCTCCCGCAGCGCGCCCAGCTCGGGCACGGGGTCGAAGCGGTCCCGCCGCATGTGCAGCGGGAGGGTGGGTGTGGCGGACTGGGTCATCGGTGCCTCCCCGATCGGCGTCGGACGAGAGTCGACTCTCACACGACGCGCCTCATCCGGCTGGGGTTCCGCTGAGGCGCGCCTGAGACCGGTACAGGTCCCGCAGTAGCAGGACCTCCGCGCCGTGGTGGATCGCCTCCCGGTGGATGTGCAGCACCAGGGTCGTCATCGGGTACTCGGCGTACGGACCCTCGGCGGGTCCGACCGGGCGGGCGAGGGCCTCGGCGTCCAGCTTCTCGACGCCCTCGATCCAGCCCGTGTACGCGGCGTCCAGCTGGGCGAGGGCCTCCGCGGCCGTGCCCGCGTAGGCGTGCGAGTCGTAGGAGACCGGCGGTCCACCGAAGTGCGAGGCGGTGCGGGCCCCGAAGACGCCGACGACCACGTGCCCCAGCCGCCACGCGATGCTCGTCACCGGCGGGGGATCGGGCTCGGGGAAGGCGAAGTCGATCCGGAAGTCCCCGCTGCCGACCTGCAGGTGAGGCGCCTCCGGGCTCCCGGCCGGACGCACGGACCAGCCCGGCGCGGGCTCCCAGAGGTACTCCTCGTCCGTCAGCCCGACGAGCTTCGGCCGCAGGAACCCCTCCCAGTGGAAGGTGAGCTGCTCGGCCAGTTCGGTGGTGAGGGTGCGCGTCATGCCGTCGGAGGCTAGGGGAGACCCCCGACGGTTTCCGCGCGGCGAGCGGTGGGCAGCGCCGGAGCGCTACCCACCGCGCAGGGGAAGGGCCGCGGCTACGCGGTCCGCAGCGCCAGCGTGGCGCGGAAGACCTTGGTGCTGTTCGACCCGAAGTGCGTACCGTTGACGACGGCGGCCATCGCCCCACCGGAGGCGTAGGTCAGCGACATCGTGGCCCGCCGCGCGTCCAGCCGGCCGATCACCTCGACCTGGGTGGACGCCGTCGACCCGACGGAGCTGGAGGCCTGCGCCCGGAACGTGCCGTTGCCGTCCATCCGGCCCACGAGTGCCGGGTAGCCGTCCGGCTGCACCATCAGGAAGGTGCCGTCCGCGCGGATCTGGAACACCGTGCGGCCGAGCCGCGCCTGGCTCGCCGGGCCCCACTGCGGCAGGCCGGAGACCAGCTGGAAGGAGGTCACGCTCCCGGCGAAGGTCACCGCCTGGGGCGTGGCCATCGACCTGCAGTACGACCACATCGGCCGCAGGCTGGCGAAC
>NZ_JACBXB010000799.1 GCF_013870575.1 Pseudonocardia pini | reverse complement strand
GTCCGGGACGTCCCCCCGCACCACGGCGTGGGCGCCGAGCACACAGCCGGTCCCGACCCGGGAGCCCCGCAGCACCGAGGCCTTCACCCCGATCCAGGTGTCCGGCCCGATGCGGACCGGGGACTTCACGATGCCCTGGTCCTTGATCGGGCGGTGGATGTCCTCGGTGCGGTGGTCGAAGTCGGTGACGTACACCCAGTCCGCGATGATCGACGCGGCCCCGACCTCGACGTCGAGGTAGCAGTTGAGCGTGTTGTTGCGGCCCAGCACGACCTTGTCGCCGATCCGCAGCGAGCCCTCGTGGCAGCGCAGCGAGTTGCCGTCGCCGATGTGCACCCAGCGGCCGATCTCCAGCCGTCCGTAGCCGGGCCGGACCTCGATCTCCACGTTGCGCCCCAGGAAGACCATGCCCTTCAGCACGACGTCCGGGTGCCGCAGCCGCAGCCGCAGCAGGCGCCAGTACCGGAGCAGGTACCAGGGGGTCCACGCGCGGTGCCTGCGGATCCAGCGCAGCGAGTCCAGGGTGAGGAACCGGGCCTGCTCGGGGTCGCGCCTGGGCATCGTCCGACCCTAATCCGGGTGTGCGGCCGGGCGCCTGCGGGTAGGCCCGTCCGACACCGACCCCTGGAGGACCCATGACCGACCGCACCGGCGACGCCCCCGGCGACGAAGGCTCCGACCACGCCCTGACGGGCGCGGGCGGCGGTACCGCCCGCGACCTCGACCACGAGGGCAACCCCCGCAGCGCCTCCACCGCCTCCGACGCCGGCGCGACGGACAAGGCCGCCCACGAGCTCGACGACGAGAACGAGAGCGAGCCGACCCGCTCGGAATGAGCCCTGCTCCGACGAGAGCTGCTCCGGTGGGCGCTGCTCCGGTGGGCGCTGCTCCGAAACGGTGATTCCCGGGGTGATCCCTCGCGGCGTGAGACGACGCTCGACATGATCAACTCTGGGTTCGGGGTCGCGCGTCGAGGGGGTCGGGCTCGTGGGGCTCGCGGTGGTGCTGGTGACCGGGGCTCCCGGACACCCGCCGACCCTGCCCGCGGACCTGTCCCCCCTGCGGACCGTGGTGCCCGCGGAGGCGGTGCCGGTCGCCCGGGCCGTCCACGCGGACGTCGTGGTGGTGGACCTCGACGCGGGGCTGCCGGCCACGGTCGCGGTCGGCGCCCTCGCCGCGGAGCTGCCCGCCGTGCCGGTGGTGGCGGTCGCCTCGACCCCGGACCAGGTCCTCGACGTCGTCCGGGCGGGGGCGACCGGCTACGTCCTGCGGGACGACCCGGCGCTGCCCGCGATCGTCCGGGCCGCGGCGGCGGGCGGTACGGCGTTCGGCGACGGGCTCGCCGACCACGTGCTCGACGCCACCGCCCACGCCCCGGACGTGGCGGTCCCGCACCTCACCGACCGCGAGTCCGAGGTGCTCCGGCTGGTCGTCGAGGGCCTCACGGCCCGCCAGATCGCCACCCGGCTCGTGCTCTCCCCGCGCACCGTGGAGAACCACATCCAGCGCACCCTGCGCAAGATCGACGTCCCCGGCCGCGCCGCGCTCGTCCGCTACGCGATCGAGCACGGGCTGGCCTAGTCCTCGGCGAGGCCCTGCTCGATCGCGTAGCGCACGAGCTGCGAGCGGTTGTGCAGCTGGAGCTTGCGCAGCGTGTTCTGCACGTGCGACTCGACGGTCCGGTGCGACACCACCAGGCGCTCCCCGATCTGGCGGGCCGTGAGCCCCTTCGCGACCAGCCGGAGCACCTCGGTCTCCCGGTCGGTCAGCGCGGGCACGGCGGGCTCGCCCGACGACGGCGGCGACCCCGCCAGCCGCCGGTACTCCCCCAGCACCAGCCCGGCCAGCCCCGGGGTGAACACCGGTACGCCCTCGGCCGTCCGCTGCACGGCGTCGACCAGCTCGTCCACGCTCGCGGACTTCACGAGGTAGCCCGTGGCGCCCGCCTTGAGCGCCTCGAGCACGTCCGCGTGCTCGCCGCTGGCGGACAGCACCAGGATCCGGGTGTCCGGCAGTTTCCCGACGATCCCGGTGATCGCGTCCACTCCGGACGTCTCGCCGAGGTTCAGGTCCATCAGCACGACCTGCGGCCGCACGGCCGGGGCGATCCGGACCGCCGCGCCGGCGTCGGGTGCCGTGGCGACGACGTCGAGACCCCGTTCGCCCAGGTCCCGGGCCACGCCCTCGCGCCAGATGGGGTGGTCGTCGACCACCATGACGGTCACGCTCACGCGGTCTCCTTCGCGGGCACGCGGATGATCCACTCGGTCCCGCGGCCCGGGCCGGTGTCCAGCACGACCGTGCCGCCCAGGTCCGCGACCCGGCCGAGCATCGACCGGGCGACCCCGATCCTGCCCTGGGCCGCCGCCTCGGCGAGACGGCCCTCCGGGATGCCGGGGCCGTCATCGCGCACGCTGATCTCGACGGCGTCGTCGACCTGCTCCACGAGGATCCAGGCCGGGGCCTGGGCGCCGACGTGC
>NZ_JACBXB010000007.1 GCF_013870575.1 Pseudonocardia pini | reverse complement strand
CCTCGGGATCGGCGCGGAGGTCCGCGAGGCCCCGGAGGCCCTCCTGCGCCTCCTCCCGCACGGCGGCGTCCTGGAACTCGCGCAGGCGAGACGAGCGGTCGGTGGCTGACTCGTGGGGCGCCGGGCCCGTCAAGGGCGGACCGCACCACCGCTGACGGAGATCACCTGACCGGTGACGTACGACGCGAGGGGCCCGGTGAGGAACTGGACGACGTCGGCGACGTCGTCCGGCTCACCCTGGCGGCGTAGGGGGATCCCGGCCGCGGCGTCCTCGTCGACGAGTCCGGTGGCCGTGCTCTGTGCGACGACCCGCGAGGTGCGGATCACGCCGGGCGCGATGCAGTTGACGCGGATCCCCCACCGACCGACTTCGGTGGCGAGGTACCGGGTGTAGTGCTGGACCGCCGCCTTGGTCATCCCGTATCCGGCGAGGTGACCGTCGGCGTCGGTCACCAGCCCGGCCGAGCTGCCGAGGGTGACGATGGACCCGCCACCGGCGGCCCGCAGGTGCGGCACGGCGACTCGGCAGCAGCTGACGACGATCCGCATGTTCACGTCGACGAGGGTGGTCAGATCGTCGTCGGTGGTCTCGCTCGCCCGGCTGCGGGAGTGCGGAGTGATCGCGCCTCCGGCCGGGACGACAAGCGCGTCGAGCCGACCCCACTGCGCGACCACGGCCGAGATCGCCCGGTCGGTCTCCACGGGGTCCCTGAGGTCGGCCTGGAGCGCGAGGCCGTCGCCCGCGCGCGCCACGAGCTCGTCGGCGATGCTGTTCGCGCTCAGGACCTCGCCGTAGACCGCGGCCGCCGACAGGTCGACGTCGAGCACCGCCACCCTGGCGCCCAGGTCCGCCAGGCGCAGGGCGCAGGCGCGTCCGATGCCACGAGCACCTCCCGCCACCACCGCCACGCTCCCCCGGGGGAGCGCGGACCGATCGGTCCGGGCGGTCACGACGTGGTTCGCGGTCGTCGTTCGGCCGCGGCGAGTCCCGCGCCGCGGCCGAACACGGCGGCCTTCCCCAAGCCGGTGCCGCTGTAGTAGCCGGCCCCGTGGAAACCACCGACCACCTCACCCGCGGCGAAGAGGCCTTCGATCGGCTCGCCGAAGACGTCGACGACGCGTAGCGAGCGATCGACGCGGAGCCCGCAGTAGGTGGTGGTGAGACCGCAGCGGCAGGGGTAGGCGTAGAAGGGGCCGGTGTCGATCCGTCCTCCGCCCGACGCCGGGGAACCGTCCACGGGCCGACCGAAGTCGGGATCGTTGCCGGCGTCGACGTGACCGTTGTACCGCCGGATGGTCGAGACCAGGGCGTCCGGCGAGAGGCCGACCTTCTCGGCGAGGCCTTCCAGGGTGTCGGCCTCGACGAGCCTGCCGTCCGCCAGGGCGGTCGAGAAGTCGGCAGGGCTGGGGGTGGGCAGTGACCGGTCCATGACGGCGGCGTCGAACACCATGAAGGCGATGCCGTCCGGTTGCTGGACGCAGATCGCGCTGAGTTCCTTGTAGGGGAGTGTCTCGTCGGCGAACCGGCGAGCTTCCCGGTTGACGACGACCGCGCCCTGCGAGTTCGGGTAGAGCAGGGTCGGCTCGACGCCGGGGGTGTCGGCCACGTCCGGGAAGTTCGGGATCGAGGCACCGAAGGACGCCTCGACGTAGGCCATGTCCGCCACGGCGGCACCCAGGGCCCAGGCCATGCGGAGGCCGTCGCCGGTGTTGGCGGTGCCGCCCATCCGGGTCGTGAGCAGCCACTCGGGAGCGAATGTCGCCACCAGGTCGTCGCTGCGGACGAAGCCGCCGGAGGCGAGCACGACCCCTCGTCGCGCCGTCAGCACCGCCTCCGTCCCGTCGGACTCCACCACGATGCCGCCGACGACCCCGTCGGCGCCGCGGACCAGCCGCTTCCCGCGGGTCCGGACCCGGTAGCGCACACCCGGGTGGGCGAGCGAGCACCGGTGGAGAACCTCGGTGGCGTGTCCGGGAGCGGTGCCGTGCAGCCGGTTGAGCCGGCGTGGCACCAGATCGGGGAAGTAGTCGAAGGCGACGCCGCGCTCGGACATCCATCGGTAGGTGTCGAGTTGGTGGTCGAGGTAGGCCTCCACGGTGTCGGGATCGCTCCGACCCCTGCCCGCGTCCATGATCGCCGTGCGGAGGCCCTCGGCGTCGTCCCGGACGCCTGCCTCGTCCTGCAGGTCGGTACCTGCGAAGACCAGCCCACCACCGGCCTTGACCGAGGTGCCGCCGTAGGCCTCCCCCTTCTCCAGGAGACAGACGGTGGCGCCGGCCTCGGCGGCGGTCAGGGCGGCGGCGTTGCCCGCGAGACCGGCACCGACGACCACGACGTCGAACGTCGTCTCGTCCGGCCCCGCATCGGGGCTACCGGGACCGGGGACGGTCATAGGGGGACTCCTGGGGTCGGGTGCCGAAGTCGGGCAACAGGTCGTACTGCTCGACGGAGGCGTCGAGGACGCGCATGCCCTCCGGACTGAGGACCGTGTCGAGGTGCGCGGCGAGCGACTCGGCGTCGAGCCGAGGATCGGCCAGGCCGGGGGTGGCGGCGGTGAGGATCCGCGCCGCGCGACCGCCGCCGACCGCGATCAGCTGGCCATGGAGCTCACAGGACCGGTGGCCGAGGTAGGCGACCACGGGCGAACAGAACGAGGGGGCCAGGCGGGTCGTGTCCAGCTGGGGCTGGGTGGCGAAGTAGGTCGCCGAGAGACCGCTGTTCGCCACCGGGGCCACCGCGTTGACCCGGATGTCACGGTCCCGGTTGTCGTGGGAGGCGGCCCTGGTCATGGCGTGGATCGCCCCCTTCGCCGTGGTGTAGGCGAAGGTGCCCGGCGCTCCGAAGGCGCCCGCGGCCGAGCCGGTGTTGACGATCCGGCCGTAGCCGCGGTCCCGCATGTGGTGCAGGGCCGCGCGTTGTGTCCAGAACATCCCGAACACGTGCACCTCGAGGATCTCGCGGAGGAGCTCGGTGGAGGTGTCCTGCGCGGTCGAGGGTCTGCCGTGGCCCGCGTTGTTCACGACCACATCGAGCCCTCCGAACGCGGCCACGGTGTCCCACACCAGGCCGGTCGCCTCGGCCTCGACCCCCACGTCGCCGTGCAGGGCGAGCGCGTCGCCGCCCATGGCCCGGATCTCGTCGGCGAGCCGTTCGGCCACCGAGCCGCCGTCCGGGGTGCGGGCGATGTCGTTGACGGCGACGCGGGCGCCGCGCCGGGCGAGCTCGAGGGCGTGGGCCCGCCCCAGCCCGGCACCGGCGCCGGTCACCAGCGCTGTCCGGCCGTCGAAGCGCAGCTCCGCCGGTGGGATCGTCATCGGACGGGATCCCCGAGCTCGGCGAGCACCTCCGCGGTGTGCTCGCCCAGCTCGGGAGCGCCGCGCGCAGGTCCCGGCGGCGTCCCCAGGAAGTCGACGGGACTGTTGACCATACGGACCGTCCCGGTGGGCGTGGCCACCTCCAGGACGACGCCTGCGGCGTGCGTCTGCGGGTCGGCGAGCACGTCGTCGACGCTGTTGACCGGCGCCCAGAAGAAGTCCGGCTCGGCGTCGAAGGCCGCGGCCCACTCGTCGCGCGGTCGGGTGGCGAAGATGGCGTCGAGTTCCGCGATCAGCTCGGGAGCCCGGGCGCTGCGTCCTGCGCGGCTGCCCAGCTCGGGGTCCGCGGCCCAGTCCGCACGGCCCACGATCCGGACCAGCGTGGGCCAGTGCCGGTCCGCCTCGACGCCCATCAGCCAGAACGCCTTGCCGTCGGCGGCCCGGTAGTTGTTCCACAGCGGGCTGTCCTCGGTGCGGCGATCGGCCTCCGGCGGTTCGCGGTCCAGCATCAGGCGCAGGTTGTAGTCCGTGGCGACCTGCCAGGCCGCCATCCGGGTCAGCGACGTCGTCACGAGCTGGCCACGACCGGTTCGCGAGCGCGAGAACAGAGCCGCCGACACCATGCCTGCCACCCCGAGACCGGTCAGTCGGTCGCCCATTCCGGTCCGCTGCACGGGGATGTCGTCGCCCTCGCGGGACAGCAGCTGGGCGACACCGCCCCGCGCCCAGTAGGCACCCAGGTCGTAGGCGCCCGTGGCGGCATCGGGGCCTTCCAGCCCGTACCCGGTCACCAAGGCGTAGACCAGCTCCGGGTACCGGGCGAGCAGCGTGTCGTGGTCGAGGCCCAGCCGGGCCAGGGCGGCAGGACGCAGGTTGGTGAGGAAGACGTCCGCCTGGCCGATCAGCGCGAGGGCCGCCGACCTGCCCTCGTCCGAGCGCAGGTCGAGGACGACGCTGCGCTTCCCCCGGTTCTCGGGTTCGTAGTAGGGGCAGTGGACGACGCCGTCGCCGATCACGTGCCGGATCTGGCGGATGGGGTCACCGGTGGGTGGCTCCACCTTCACCACGTCGGCGCCCCAGTCGGCGAGCATGGTGGCACCCGAGGGTGCCGCCACCCAGATGCCGAGCTCGACGACGCGGACTCCGGCCATCGGACCGAGGGTTTGCGAACTGTTCATGGAACTCCTCCGTGGGCGGTGGGCATGGTCGGGATCTGACGGACGGCCGATCGGCCGCGACGACGGCGAACGACTCACCGTCCGGAGAACCGCGGGATACTCCGCGTGGTGAAGGCCGCCAACCCGGCCGCGAGGTCCTCGGTGCCGGAGACGGCCTCGATGGCCCGCGCGTTCTCCGCCCACAGCTCTCGCTCGCCGAGCGCACACGCCAGGTCGGCCACCCGACGACTCTGGCTGACCGCCACCGGGCCCGCCGCCGCGATCCGCTCGGCACGATCGAGCGCGGCACCGAGGGCGTCGCCGTCCACGAGGCTGCTGACCAGCCCCAGCTGGTAGGCGCGTTCCGCGTCGATCGCCTCTCCGGTGAGGAGCATGTCCATGGCGGTGGCGCGACCGACGGCCCGGGGCAACCGGAACAGGCCCCCTGCTCCGGCGACGAGGTTCCACCGCACCTCGGCCAGCGCGAACGAGGCGCGCCGCGTGGCGACCACGAGGTCGCACGCGAGCACGATCTCCAGTCCGCCGGACGTCGCGAGCCCGTCGACGGCGGCCACCACCGGTTTGGTGCGGGGGTAGGTCACGAAGCCGGCGAAGCCTCCGTGCTCGGTGCCTGCCGGGTCGCCGCCTGCGAACTCGTCCTCGATGGTGCGGAGGTCGTGGCCCGCGCAGAACACGGGCCGGGGCTCGGTGACCGTCGCCGTGAGCACCGCGACGCGCACGCCGGGGTCGGACTCGACCTCGTCGACGGCGGCGCCGAGGGCACGCGCCATCGGGCCGTCGAAGGCGTTGCGGGTCTCGGGACGGTTGAGGGTGACGACGGCGACGTTGCCGCGTCGCTCCAGCTCGACGATGGGCATGCGCGGACCGTAGGCAGAGACGGCGGCGGCGGCTGAGCCCTGTTTCCGAGGACTGGAACACGACGGTCCGCCGGCCACGACCGCCGTCCTACGGTGCGTGGGTGACAGCCATCCACGACTTCGCAGCGCAGCTGAAGGCGCATGTCGGCGCACGGGGAGTGCCCGCGCAGATCGAGATCGAACGCGGCGCGATCCGCAAGTTCGCCGTCGCGACGGGCGACCCGAGTCCCCTGCACCATGGCGACGTGGCGCCTCCGACCTATGTCGCGGCGCTGCGTTCGCCCCTGCCGGTCCTTCCCCAGCCCGCCACGCCGTTCCGCAGCCACCTGCACACCGACGACGAGATCGAGCTGTACGCCACCCTGCACCCGGGTGATGTCGTGACGGTCGTCTGCGAGCTCACCGACGTCTTCGTCAAGGAGGGCCGGCACGGCCCGATGCTGTTCGAGCAGGTCACCTTCCGCGCCACCCGTGACGGGGAACCGGTGTCGACCGTCGCGTGGACGGAGGTGCGGCACGGATGAGCACCGACGTCGCCACCACACCGCCTGCGTTCCGAGACCTCGTGGTCGGGACCGTCCTGCCCCCCTTCGAGCGCACCCCCACCAAGGTGCAGCTGGTGATGTACGCCGGAGCCGAGGACGACTACATGCCCGTCCACTTCGACCACGACTACGCGGTCGCCGCCGGCCAGCCCGGCGTGATCAACCACGGCTGGCTCACCTACGCCTTGCTGCTCCAGAGCGTCACGAGCTGGCTCCCTCCCGATGTGGCGCGGATCGTCCGGACACGCTCCCGCTACCTGCGCCCGACCTTCCCCGGGCGGCCCGTCGTCTGTGCGGGAACCGTCGTCGGTCTGCGGGAGGAGCACTCCCGTCGACTCGTCGACGTGCATGTCGAGGCCACCGACGGCCAGGGCGTCGTGACTACGACGGCCGACGCGACCCTCGCCTATCTCTGATCTGAGACCGCCATCGGACACCGAGGAGACCCGTGATCAATCTGGAACCCGACGAGGAGCAGACCGAGGTCGGCGCCCTGGCCCGCAGCATCGGGGAGAAGGTGCTCTACCCGGCCGCGCGGGACGCCGAGCGCGAGGGTGCGGTGCCGAAGGACGTGTGGCACACCGTGTTCGAGACCGGTCTCGCGATGCCGGTGCCCGAGGAACACGGCGGCGGCGGCGTCCCCGGCCCGCTCGCCCAGCTCGCCGCCGCCGAGAACCTGGCCCACGGCGACCCGGGGATCGCCCTCGCGGCCCTCTGGAACGGTGCGGCGGCCATGCTGATCGCCGAGCACGGCACGCCGGAGCAGCTGGCCGGGCTCGTCCGGCTCGCGACCGACCCGGAAGCGCGCAGTGCGGTGGCCTACCACGAGGGATTCGGCCGCGGACCGGGGGAGTACGCCACCGAGGTGCACGTCGAGGGCGACACCGTTCGCGTCGTCGGCAGGAAGGTGGGTGTCGCGTTCGCCGCCGTCTCCGACCCGCTCGTCGTCGTCGGCCGGGACCAGGTGACCGGCGACGTCCGCGCGGTGCTGCTGACGTCCGCGGACGAGGGTGTCACGGTCGACCCGAGCCCGGGGGCGCTCGCTCTCGAGGCGGCGCAGGTCGGTTCGGTGACCATCGACGCGCGGGTGCCGGTCTCGGCGCTCGTGGGGGGACCCGGTGCCGATGGCGCGCGCCTCGCCTCGACCCTGCAGCGGCTGCGGTTGCAGACCGCGGCGGCTGCCGTCGGTACCGCCCAGCGCGCCGTCGAGTACGCGGCGTCCTACGCGACCACCCGGATCGCCTTCGGGACACCCATCGCGTCCTTCCAGGGCGTCACGTTCCCGCTGGCCGAGGCGCTCATGCGGATCGAGGCGGCACGTCTGGAGCTGGTGGCGGCGACCGTCGCGATCCTCGACGACCCGAGCGCCGACCACGAGGACGCCGTCGCCCAGGCGGTCGGCTACGCGTTGTCGGTCGGTGCCCAGTCGACGCGGGACTCGGTCCAGACCCTCGGCGGGCACGGGTTCATCAGGGACCATCCCGTCGAGCTGTGGTACCGCAGCGCCGCGACGCTCTCGGCGCTGGACAGCGACCCCGCTCGTGGTGCCTTCCAGGCCGCCCTCTAGATCCGCACCCGCGACAGCCGGAGAGAACCATGAGCTACTGCTTCACCCTCAGCAAGGCGCTGCGCGATCACACCGAAGCGCTGCGCGAGTGGTCGACCACCGAGTGCAGGCCCTACGCCCGGCAGGCCGACATCGACAAGCGCAGGCCCGACAACTGGCGCGAGATCCTCGATACGGCACCCATCGCGCTCGGGCGCTCGGACCGGGAGGAACCCGACCCGCTTCCGGAGTTCGAGGAGGGGGAGTGGGTCTCGAAGCTCGCCTTCTACGAGGCGATCAACTACGGGGACGTCTGGGTCCACCCGACGCTCGGCGGGGGCATCGGCCACCTGGTCGTGAAGTCGATGGGCACCCCGGTGCAGATCGAGCGGTGGTACGACCCGATCGAGGCCGGCGGGAGCACCACCGGGTTCGCCCTCACCGAGCCCGGGTTCGGCTCTGACACGTCGCAGGTCACCACCACGGCGACGCGCGACGGCGACAGCTGGGTGATCAACGGGTCCAAGATGTACTGCACCGGTGGCGCGTTCGCCGAGTACGTCGTGGTCTTCGCGACCGTCGACAAGACGCTGGGCGCCAAGGGCATCACCGCGTTCGTCGTCCCTCGGGACACGCCGGGCTTCGTGGTCGCGAAGGAGAACGAGGACAAGCTCGGCATCCGGAGCTGGACCACGTCCGAGCTGTTCTTCGACGACTGCGCCGTCCCACTGGAGAACCGGCTGGGCTGGGGCCCCCACGGTGCCGAGGGCGCCCCGGGCAACGGCCAGGGAGCAGCCCTCGGCGCGCTGGCGTTCAACCGGCCGAACATGTCCGCGCTCGGCATCGGCCTCGCGCAGGCCTCCATCGACGTGGCGACACCCATCCTCAAGAGCAGGCGGGCCGGATTCACGCCGCAGCGCTGGAGCGCGATCGAGCACGATCTCGAGGCGATGAACGCCGCGCTCGATCGGGGACGACGACTCAACTACCTCGCCCAGGGCCGGGTGGACGCCGGAGCCCCGAGCCGGAGCCTCTCGGCCGCCGCCAAGGGCTATGTGCCGGAGACCGGGGAACGCATCATCCGACGGTGCATGGAGCTGCTCGGCCCGGAGGGCTCCAGCAAGGAGCTGCTCCTGGAGAAGTGGTACCGCGACAGCAAGATCATCGACATCTTCGAGGGGTCGGGCCAGGTCCAGCGGATCATGATGGGGCGCTCCCTGGTCGGTCGGCTCGCCGGATGACCGCGACCGGTCCCGCGACCCCCACCGTCCTCGAGGAGTGATCATGCGAGCCGCTGTCATCGAACAGCTCGGCGGAGAACCGGTCCTCCGCGACATCCCCGTGCCCGAGCCCGCCGGGGACGACCGGCTCGTGGCCGTCTCGACGGCCGCGCTGAACCCCGCCGACCTCGTCTACGCGGCGGGGATCCGGCTCAAGCCGACCCTGCCCTACGTCCCGGGGCTGGAGGGCGTGGGCAGATCCGCGGACGGGTCCCGCGTCTACGTGCCGATGGCCCCGGCCCCGCACGGCACCTTCGCCGAGTACACCGTGGTGCCTGCGGCGTCCGCCCAACCGGTGCCCGACGACGTGACCGACGAGCAGGCACTCGGCGTCGGTGTGGCGGGCATCACGGCCTGGCTGGCCCTGTGCTGGAAGGGAAGGGTGCAGCCGGGGGAGTCCGTCCTCGTGACGGGGGCGACCGGGGCCGTCGGCCAGGTCGCGGTGCAGGCGGCCGCCGCGCTCGGAGCGTCTCGGGTGGTGGCCGCCGGACGTGAGCGCACGACCTTGGAGCGGCTGCGGGAGCGTGGCGCCACCGACACCGTGGTGTTGGAGGGGGACTACCCGGCCGCGCTCGCCGCCGCGTCGAAGGGTGGTTTCGACCTCGTCGTCGACTCGCTCTTCGGCGAGCCCATGATGGCCGCGATCCGCGCCACCCGCCCGGGGGGCAGGATCGTCAACCTCGGCATGCGGGCCGGACGGACCATGGAGCTGAACGGGATCGCCCTCAAGGGCCGGGACCTGCTCTCGTGCAACATCGGCGACGCCCCGGCGGCGGAGGTCGGTGAGAGCTATGCGCGCCTCGTCTCGCTGGTGCAGGCCGGGAGCATCCGAACCGACCACGAGTCGGTGCCCCTCGAGGACGTCGCCGAGATCTGGCGCCGTCAGGACTCGTCACCGCACGCCAAGCTGCTGGTCGGCATCTAGCGTTCGGCATCGCACAATGCCGGGTTCCGGCGCCCGGAACCCGGCATTGGCCCCGGCCGTCACCCGGCGGAGGGTGGGGCGGACAGGTGAGCAGAAGAAGGAGGACGACGTGGTCGAGGCCTTGACGGAAGTGCGGGCGGAGGCGCTCACGAGAGTGTCGGCCGAGGTGCGAGCGGACCTCGAGCTCTTCCTGTACGAGGAGGCCGAGCTGCTCGACCAGTGGCGGTTGCACGAGTGGCTCGAGCTCTTCACCGCGGACGCGCACTACCTGGTGCCGTCGACCGATCTGCCGGAGGGTGACCCGGCTCGGCACCTCTTCCTGGTCCAGGACGACCGGTTCCTCCTGGAGCAGCGGGTGAACTCGCTGCTGACCCGCGCCGCCCACGCGGAGTACCCGCACTCGCGGACCCGTCGGATGATCACCAACGTCCGGGCGTCCCGGGACGGCGAGGGCCGGATCCGCCTCTGGGCGAACTTCTCGGTGACCAGGGTCCGCAACGGAGCCGTCGACGCCTACGTCGGGTCGTACCGCCACCTGCTGGAGGAGGCGCCGGACACCGAGCTCGGGTACCGGTACGTCGAGCGCAAGGCCGTGCTCGACCTCGACGCACTGCGCCCGCACGGAAAAGTGAGCGTCATCCTGTGAACCGCCTGCGGGACAAGGTCGCGATCGTCACGGGCGCCAGCCCCAACATCGGCGGAGCCATCGCCCGCGGGTTCGCGCTCGAGGGTGCCCGGGTGGTCTGCACGGATGTCACCGACACTGCGGCGAAGGCCTGCGCCGCACGGGTCGAGGAGGCGGGCGGCGAGGCGTTCCCCGTGGTCGGGGACGTCACCGATCCCGACCACGCCGCCGACGTGGTGGAGCGCGCCGAGGAGCGTTGGGGGCGCGTCGACGTCCTCGTCAACAACGCCGTCTGGTTCAACCAGAAGGGCCTGCTGACGATGCCGCTCGCGGAGTATCGGCGCCAGCTCGACGTCATCCTCGGCGGTGCCTTCCTCTTCACCAGGGCCGTCGCCGAGTCGATGATCCGCAACGGCGTCGCCGGGAGCGTCATCAACGTCTTGTCCACCGCGGCCTGGCAGGGCCAGCCGGGCAACATCGGGTACTGCACCGGCAAGAGCGGCCTGGTCAACTTCACCCGTTCCGCCGCGATGGAGCTCGCCGAGCACGGGATAAGGGTCAACGGGCTGACCCCGACGGCGACCCTGCCCGAGGATCCCGAGATCCTGCGCCGGACGGCCGCGCCGTCGGCGACGCCCGGGGCCTGGTCGATGGACTTCACCGGCCAGCTCCCGATGGGGCGGCTGCCCACCCCCCGGGACTACGTGCCTGCGGCGGTGCTGCTCGCGAGCGACGACGCGGCGATGATCACTGGCACCAACATCACGGTCGACGGCGGCGCCACGGCCAAGTACTGGCCGTGGACCCCTCGCGCGTCCTGACGACGACGCACCACCACGAACCCCCATCACCCCACTGAACGCTCCCCCACCGACGACCCCTGTCGTCATGTGGAGCCGAGCGCAGGCATCGAGGCCGAGGAGTGAGGCATGATCGACATGCTGGACGCACGGGCGACGATCTCCGGGAGGAAGCGGCCACCCGCGGGGGCGGGGGCCCCGCCGCAGTCGTCGGCCGACAAGGCGCTCGCCGTGCTCGAGGCGATCGCCCGGACCCAGGGCGGGACCTTCGGGGTCACCCAGGTGGCCACCGAGGTCGGGGTCCCGAAGAGCACCGCCCACCGGCTGCTCAAGACGCTCGAGAGCCACGGGTTCGTGGGTCGCAGCGGAGCGCGCTACTGCGTCGGGGGCTCCTTCTTCCGGCTCGTCGAGGCCGTGCGCTGGTCGGAGTTCGGCGAGCTGCGTGACGCGGCTCCGCGCCCGCTGAGCATCCTCTTCGAGCGTGCCGACGCGATCGCGGTCCACCTCGCGGTGCTCAGGGGCACCGATGTCCTCTACCTCGACAAGGTCACCAAGCCCGCAGGCACCCGGCTGCCCAGCCGAGTCGGTGGCCGCTTCCCGGCGTCCTGCACGGCGCTCGGGAAGGTGCTGCTCGCCCACTCGTCGCGGGCCGCCGTGCTCCGGGTGGTGGAGAACCCGATGGCTCGGGCCACCCCGTACTCGGTGGTGCAGCGACGGCAGTTCGTCGAGCAGCTCGAGGCCGCTCGGACGGCAGGCTACGCGGTCGAGTGCGAGGAGGCCTGTCACGGCACCGTCTGCGTGGCGGCCCCGGTGCTCCAGCACGGGGCGGCGGTGGCCGCGGTGTCGTTGTGCATCCCCACCCTCGCGCTGGGCAGTGCGGCCGAGCGACGGCTCGGCTCCCTCGGGCGGCTGGTGTCGGACGCCGCCCACCAGGTCGGCGAGCTCCTCCCGGCATCGTGACCGCGTCGTCAGCGGCCGGTCTCGGCCACCGCCTCGGCCACGACCCCAGCCTCGCCGGCCTCGTCCGTCGATGGTCCGACTCGCGTCCCGACGCCCCTGCGCTCACCTGCGACGGCACCACGCGGTCGTGGCGGGAGCTCGTCGAGCGCTGCAGCAGGCTCGCCCAGGGGCTCCGGTCCGCAGGGGTCGAGCCGGGGGACCGGGTCGCCTTCCTCGGCCAGAACACCCCGGAGTACTTCGAGCTGCTCTTCGGCGGGTCGATGGCGGGCGCCGTGACCACGGCGGTCAACTGGCGGCTGGCTCCGCGCGAGATCGCCCACGTGCTCGCCCACTCCGGAGCGACGCTCCTCGTCGTGGAGGCCGACCTCGCGGACACCGTCGCCGGTCTCGGAGACCGGCTGCCCGCGCTCAGGTCGGTCGTCACGGTCGGGGAGCACTACGAGACCTGGCTGGCCGGTCACCCCCCGGTGGACCCGCGGGTGCCCGTGACCGCCGACGCGACGGCGCTGCTGATGTACACCTCGGGCACGACCGGGCGCCCGAAGGGGGTGATGTTCAGCAACCAGGCCTTCGCCGCGAACCTGGACATGGCGGGCCTGACCCGGGTGACCGCCGAGTCGAGAGCGCTCGTCGCGATGCCGCTGTTCCACTCGGCGGGGACGTCGTTCGGCGTCATGGCCCTCGGCTCCGGTGCGCACACCGTGGTCGCCCGAGAGGCGAAGGCGTCCGTCCTGCTCGATCTCCTCGAGCGGTGGCGGGTGACGACCACGATGCTGGTGCCCACCGTGCTGCAGGCCATGGTCGAGACCCCGGACGTGGCGGAGCGCGATCTCGCCGCCCTCGACACGATCGTCTACGCCGCGTCCCCGATATCGCCGGATCTCCTGAGCCGGTGCCTCGACACCTTCAGCGCCCGGTTGCTGCAGAACTACGGTCTGACCGAGACCCAGTGCGCGACGGTCCTCGTGCACGAGGACCACGTCGACAGCGCCCGACCGGAGCTGCTCGAGTCCGCCGGTCGCCCACTCCCGACGTCCACGGTGCGCGTCACCGACCCCGCCGGTGCCCCCTGCGCCGAGGGGGTGGTGGGTGAGATCCGGGTGCGGGCGCGCACCGCCATGCAGGGCTACTGGAACGACCCGGTGCAGACCGCCGAGGTGCTCGACCCGGAGGGGTTCGTGCGCACCGGGGACGCGGGCTACCTGCGGGACGGCTACCTCTACCTCTGCGACCGGATCAAGGACATGATCGTCAGTGGGGCCGAGAACGTGTACCCCATCGAGGTCGAGAACGTCCTTGCCGACCATCCCGGTGTGCACGACGTCGCCGTGATCGGGGTGCCCTCGGACCGATGGGGGGAGACGGTCCTGGCGATCGTCGTGCGGGCGGCCGACCGGCCCGAGCTCGACGCCGACGCCCTGATCGCCTTCGCGCGGGAGCGTCTCGCGGCCTACAAGTGCCCGACGAGGGTGGAGTTCGCCCCCGAGCTGCCCCGCAACCCGTCCGGGAAGGTGCTCAAACGGGTGCTCAGGGAACCGTTCTGGGAAGGGCGCCTCCGCCGGATCGGCTGAGTGGTCCGCCCGGGCGCCGCGGTGTTCCGGTGCCCGGGACGAACCATGACGATCATGAACCGATCTCGGCGATAGTCGCCTGCGACCGCGACCCCACTGGAAAGGCGGGCCGATGGAGTCCGACGTCTCCCTCCCGCGGATCGAGCCGCTCCGGTCCACCCGTGACCTCCCGACCGGGACCGTGGAGGTGGCCGAGATCCGCTTGTCCGGGTTGCCCCGGGGTGCGGTGCTCGTGCTGTGCTCGGCGGCCGGGCTCGACACCCACGCTCCCGAACTCATGAACGCCCTGGCCGAGCACGGCTACGAGACGCTGGCCGCCGCACCCGGCGGGCCTGGTCTCACCGAGCCCGAGCTGGTCGCCGCGATCGACGGGTTGCTCGTGGTCCTGACGGAGCGCGGGTGGCAGCGGGAGCAGGTGGGGGTCATCGGGTACGGCGAGGCGGGCCGGGCCGCTCTCCTGGCCGCGGGCGCCATGAGGTTGGGGGCGGCGGTGAGTGTGTCGCCGTCCGGGGTCCTCGACGGGCCGGTGCCGACCCTCCGCACCCCCTGGCTCGGTCTGTTCGGAGAGCTCGGCACGCCTCCCGAGGCGGTCGCGACGCTGCGCAGGCTCCTGGCCGACGCTCCCGAGTTCTCCCGCCTCGTGGTCTATCCCGGCGCCGACGCGGACTTCTTCCGGGGAGCGGCCGACGCCCTCGGCCACGCCGCCTCCTTCGACTCCTGGCAGCGGGTGGTGGAGTGGTTGAACGTCCGGGTCGTCCCCCGACCGTCGCCGTACGCCGAGCTCTGGGCGTCCCGGCAGGAACCGAAGCCCTCCGACCACCCACGACAAGGAAGTGCGCGATGACCCAGCCCAGCAGCCGACCCGTCCGCTACATCGACGACGACCGGGATCTCCCGCGCTTCCGGGTGAACCGGGCGGCGATGGTGGACCCCGACGTCTTCGCGCGTGAGCAGGAGCGGATCTTCGACAAGGTCTGGCTCTACGTGGGGCACGAGACCGAGCTGACGAAGCCCAACGACTTCAAGACCCGGACCGTCGCAGGCCGCCCGTTGATCTTCGCCAGGGACCGGCGGGGCGTGGTCCAGGTGTGGGTCAACTCCTGTCCGCACCGCGGGGCGATGATCTGCCGGGAGCCCGCAGGCAATGCCCGCTTCATGACGTGCTTCTACCACGGGTGGAGCTTCGACACGTCGGGTCGGCTCGTCTCGGTTCCGGGAGACACGGCCTACGGACCGGACTTCGTCCGGCCGGGCTTGGCCGCCCCTCCCCAGGTCGACTCCTACCGCGGGTTCGTCTTCGTCAGCTTCAACCCGGACGTGGAGCCGCTCGCCGACTACCTCGCCGAGGCCACGGAGTTCATCGACCTGGTCTGCGACCAGTCCGAGTCCGGTATGCAGGTCCTCGAGGGGACCCACGAGTACTCGGTGAAGGCCAACTGGAAGCTGTTGGTGGAGAACAGCTACGACGGCTACCACGCGGTGTCGACCCACCAACGGTACTTCGAGATGGTCATGGCCTCGGGCGCCGAGCTCGACGCCACCGCCCTGGGCGACTCGATCGGGGTCGCCCTCGGCAACGGCCACGCCGCGTCGGTGGGTGGCCCGAACACCGGTGGCATGTTCGGCCGTCCCCTCTCCGCCGCCGCCCAGGCCGAGCGGCAGGGCCGATTCGAGAGCCTCCGCGGCAGGCACGGTGCCGCCTGGGTCGACCGGATGACCGGTGCCCGCAACCTGGTGATCTTCCCGAACCTGGTGATCATCGACCTGGTCATGGGCGTGGTCATCCGCAAGATCGACCCGGTGCGTCCCGACTACATGGAGGTCACCGCGTGGGAGCTGGTGCCGCCGGAGGAGGGCGCGGAGCTGAGGAAGCAGCGGCTCGACAACTTCCTGACGTTCTGGGGTCCGGGTGGCCTCGCCTCCCCGGACGACGTCGAGGCGTTGGAGACCTGTCAGCGCTCCTTCGCCGCGCACCGTGAGCTGCCGTGGTCGGACGTGTCCCGCGGGATGGTCAGCGCGGTCCCCCTCGGCTCGGACGAGCTGCAGATGCGGACCTGGTGGCGGCGGTGGAACGAGCTCGTGAACGACGAGGTGCTGCCGCCCGAGCCGCACGATCCCCCCGGGGACCGGTTCCGGGGCGAGCGGCTGGAGCTCCAGGACCAGGGCACGTCCGTCTAGTGCCGTCGGCCCGGTCCGGTGTTCCGACCGCTGGAACCGCCGATGGAGACCGAATCGTCTCGCGAGCCACACTGCAGCACCGTTCGAGGAGGAACGCCGTGACCAGTCTCGTCGTCGACGACCTGTCGATGCGCTTCGGTGGCATCACCGCTCTTGACGGGCTATCGATGTCCATCGACTCCGGACAGATCTGCGGTCTGATCGGTCCGAACGGAGCGGGCAAGACCACGCTCTTCAACTGTGTGAGCAGGATCTACGAACCGAGCGGTGGCCGGATCCTCCTCGCCGACCTGGACCTGTTGAGCGTCCCGGCCCACGGGATCGCGGCCCACGGGGTGGCGCGCACCTTCCAGAACCTCGGGCTCTTCCCGTCCCTGACGTTTCTCGAGAACACCATGTCGGGCGCCTACTCGCGGGGACGCGCCGGGTTCGTCCGGTCGCTGTCGCGGATCGGGGTCCGGGCGGAGGAACGCGAGATCCGCGCCGACGCCTACCGGCTGCTCGAGTTCCTCGACCTGGCCCATCTCGCGTTCGAACCCGCCGCCGACCAGCCGTTCGGCACGCTGAAGCGGCTCGAGCTCGCCCGCGCCCTCGCCGCCCGGCCCAGGTTGCTGCTGCTCGACGAGCCCGCGGGCGGGCTGACCCATGCCGAGGTCGACGAGCTGGCGCAGACCGTCCGTCGGGTCCGCGACGAGCTCGGGCTGACCGTGCTGCTGGTGGAGCACCACATGCCGATGGTGATGGGCATCTCGGACAAGGTCGTCGCGATGAACTTCGGCAGGAAGATCGCGGAAGGGCCACCCGACGAGGTGCAGAGACATCCCGAGGTCGTCGCCGCCTACCTGGGGACGCGAGCATGAGCCTGCTGAGGATCGACGACATGTCGGCCGGCTACGGGGCCGGCGACGTCCTCCGGGGGGTCACCCTGAGCGTGGACGCGGGCGAGATCGTGGTCGTGCTGGGCGCCAACGGTGCCGGGAAGACGACCCTGATGCGTGCCGTCTCCGGGATGATCCCGCGCCGGGGCACCGTCGAGCTCGACGGCGAGGACATCGCGAGGTCGTCCGCCGACGCCATCGTCCGGAGAGGGCTGGCACAGGTGCCGCAGGGACGCGGCACCATCGTCGACCTGACCGTGGAGGAGAACCTCCGCGCCGGGGCCCTCGTCCGCAAGGGCAAGGGCCTCGCCGAGGACCTCGACCGCTGGTACACCACCTATCCGCGGCTGGCCGAGCGGCGCAGGCAGAAGGCGGGCCTGCTCTCGGGCGGCGAGCAGCAGATGCTCGCCATCTCTCGCGCCATGATGAGCAGGCCCCGGATGCTGCTCTGCGACGAGCCCAGCCTCGGGCTGTCACCGCTGCTCACCGAGGAGCTGTTCGCCTCCCTCAGCCGCATCAACGGCGAGCTGGGCATGGCGATCCTGGTCGTCGAGCAGAACGCGATGATCGCTCTCGAGATCGCGCGTCGCGGCTACCTGCTCGAGGTGGGTTCCCTCGGCGACTCGCGCCCGGCGGACGACTTCGCCAGTGACGACTCCATCCGCGCCGCGTACCTGGGCCAGTGAGGACACCGACATGGATCTGCTGATCGCACGCATCGTCGACGGCCTCAACAACGGCGTCATCTACGGCTTCCTCGCCCTGGCGCTGGTCTGCGTCTACCGCGGGACCAAGCACCTCAACCTGGCCCAGGGCGAGATGGCCATGTTCTCGGCCTTCATCGCCTACGCCCTGTACGCCGTCGGCCTGCCCGTCCCCGTCGCCGTCCTCGGCACGGTCCTCGTGGGCTTCCTGGCGGGCGGCCTCGTCGAGCGAGTGCTCATCCGCCCGCTCGGCCATCATGCCGACTACTCGATCCTGCTGGTGACCATCGGGCTATTCCTGGTGCTGAACGCCGGGGCGGGCGTGATCTGGGGCGGTGACCCGCTGCCCTTCCCGGCGCTGGTGCCCTCCTCGCCGGAGGACTACATCGCCTTCTTCGGGACGAGGCTGCGCTACCAGCCGCTGCTGGTCCTCGGCGTCCTGATCGTCGTGATGACGGCGCTGTTCGTGCTGTTCAAGTACACCCGCCTCGGCCTGGCCATGCGAGCGACCGCCAGCAACCCGGAGAGCGCCCGCCTGCTGGGCATCCGCGTGAACCGGATCAACTCGCTGGGCTGGATGCTCGCGGCCGGGGTCGGTGCGCTGGTCGGAGCGCTCATCGCGCCGTCGACCACGCTGACGACCGGGATGATGTTCAACTTCCTGATCTACGCCGCCGCGGCGGCCACGCTCGGCGGCTTCGACAGCCCGGGAGGGGCGGTGCTGGCGGGCATCCTCCTCGGTATCGCGGAGAACATCATCGGCAGCTACGTCTGGTTCGTCGGGACGGACCTCAAACAGGCGGTCGCCCTGGTGATCCTCCTCGCGGTCCTGATGATCCGGCCGACGGGCATGTTCGGAACCAAGAAAGTGGAGAGAGTCTGATGGCCCTTCCCCTCGAGATCCGTTCCGGCAGCGCTCTGGACCGCGGTTGGCGGCTCGGTCGGGCCGTCGCACTCGTGGTGCTGGTGGTCGCCCTGCCCTACGCGGTGGAGACCTTTCGTCTCGGCCAGATCACCGGGGCCCTGATCCTGGCCGTCGCCGTGGTCGGCCTCAACCTGTTGTCCGGGTTCACCGGACAGATCTCCCTGGGGCACGCGGCGTTCTTCGGTATCGGCGCGTACACGACGGGGGTCATGACGGTCACTTTCGACTACGGCGTCGTCCCGTCGTTCGTGGTCGGGATGGCGATGTGCTTCGTGGTCGGCGTGATCGTCGGGTTGCCGGCGCTGCGCCTGCAGGGCATGTACCTCGCGCTGGTCACCTTGGCGGTCGGCGTCCTGCTGCCGAGCCTCATCCGTCGCCTCGACGGCCTCACCGGCGGGTCCTCCGGCCTGTTCGGGATGGAGTTCGAGCCGCCGGACATCGCCTACTTCGCAGGCCGGGCGGGGGGTGCCGTGTGGATCTACTACGTGACGGTCGTGGCGTTGGTCCTGTCCTGCCTCGTGGTCTGGAACCTGATGAACGGGCGGATCGGCCGTGCCGTGACCGCTCTGCGGGACAACGAGGCGGCCGCCATCGTCATGGGGGTCAACCGCGCCTTCGTCCGTACCGTCGTCTTCGGGATCTCGGCGGCCATCGCCGGGCTCGCGGGCGGTCTCTTCGCGGTCAACTCCGGCGTCCTCACCCCCGATGCCGTGAGCCTCCTGCTCACCATCAACCTGTTGGTCGCCATGGTCCTCGGCGGTCGGGCGAGCTTCTGGGGCCCGATCCTCGGCGCCTTCGTGATCTACTTCGTGCCCGTCTGGACCAGTGACGTGACCCAGGCACCGATCTCCGGCGTGATCTTCGGGGCGCTCGTGATCGCGCTGGTGTTCGTGCTCCCGGGCGGTATCGCTGGTGGCCTCAACGCCCTGCTGCGCAGGGTCGTCCGCATCGTTCCCCAGCCGCCACGTCGCGACGAGGTCACCCGATCGTCCTCGCTGCCGGACGACCTGTCCGACGATCCCGTCCTCCTCGCTCCCGGCCGGACCGAGCCCGAGCCCGCCTCCGCGGCCCGCCCCGGCTCGCCCTGAACGGCACGGCGTTCGTCGGGGGACGCCGTGCAGATCCATCGAGAACCAGAGCCACGCCCTCTCCCGGGGCCACCCCGGGAGCCCTCACGAAGGAATCGCCATGTCCAAGAGAACACCTCTGGTCGCGCTGGCCGCGACGCTCGCCACCCTGGCCATCGCCGGCTGCGGCGCCGCGCCCGGCAGCACAGAGGGCGGTTCCTCGTCCGACAACCCCGCCGCGGCCGCCGCGGCGCAGGGCCTCGGCATCGACCTCGCCGCGTGTCCGGGTGACGTGACGACCGTCTTCGGCCCGCAGGAGAAGGTCGGTCTCACGCTCCCGCTCACCGGAGGTCCGGCGAGCGCCTTCGCGACCCTCGGGCCCGGGGCGCTCGCGGCGTTCGAACAGGCGAACGCGACGGCAGACCTCCCGACCAAGTTCGAGCTGGTGCAGAAGGACGACCAGTTCCAACCGGACAAGACCCTGGCCGCGGCGCAGGGGCTCATCCAGCAGGACGGCGTGGTCGGCTTCAGCGGGGTGACGGGCACGGCGAACGCCCTCGCCATCCGAGACCTCCTCAAGGAGGACTGCATCCCGGCTCTCGGCCTGCCCGCGGGCGGCACCGTGATCAACGACCCGGCCTACCCGGGGATCGTCCAGACCACCGTTCCGTTCACCCTCGACGCCCGGGTCTGGGTCGAGGACGTCAACCGGAGGTTCCCGGACGGCACCGGCATCGCTACGTTCATCGGGAACACCGAGTCGGGCAAGGACTACACCGCAGACATCGCCAAGTGGATGGAGCGGACGGGCTCGAAGAGCCGGATCGTGGCCACGGAGAGCATCGAGGCCACGGACGCCGCCGCACCGTCGTCGGCGATCACCACGATGCGCAACAGCGGCGCCCAGGTCCTCTTCGCCGCCCCGACCGGTGCCCAGTGCGTGTCCATGATGACCGAGATGGCGAACCAGGGCTGGAAGCCCATCACCTACCTGACGACCAACTGCGCCTCCACGGCGTTCTTCAGTGCGGCGGGTCCGGCGGGTGAGGGCGTCCTGACAGTCCAGGCCTTCAAGGACGTGAACTCGCCGCGCTTCAAGAACGACCCCGACGTGCAGGCGGTCCGCGCGGCGATGGAGAAGTACTCGCCGAGCGCCGACCCGGACAACACCACCGCCTACGGCGGCTTCACCTACGCCTCGGTCTTCCTCGAGGCCGCCAGGGAGGCCGCGAAGTCCGACCTGGGCCTGAGCCGGCTGGGTCTGATCGTGGCGGGCCGTCACCTGGATTTCCACCCGCCGATGTTCATCGACGGCGTGGACTTCACGACCGATGGCCTCGAGGACATGGTGCCGGTCGAGGCCGGGGAGCTGAACCCCTGGTCCGTCGCCGAGGGCGGCTTCGTGCAGGGGACGCTGTACGACTTCGAGGGTCAGCTCACCGACTGACCGGGGCCGTCGGCCCGCCTGAGAGTGGAAGGAGTCCTGGTGAGCGAACGCCACCTCGCGTGCACGGTCGACGAGCTGGAGCCCGGAACGTCGATGACGGTCAAGGGTCCCGTACCGGCGATCGCCCTGCACCGCACGGAGTCCGGCGCCTTCTTCGCGACCGCGGACACGTGCACCCACGAGGAGTGGTCGCTGGGCGACGAGGGCGACCTGGAGGGCGACGAGCTCGTGTGCCCGCTGCACATGGCCCGCTTCGATCTGGCCACCGGCAAGGCGCTCTGTCTGCCCGCCACCCTGGGGCTGGCGACGTACGACGTGGTCGTCGAGGCGGGCCAGGTGTTCGTCGTGACCGAACCGAGGACGTGACCGTGGGAGCGCGTGGGTTCCAGCCGGCGGCACACCCCGTTGAGCGGGGTCGGTCCGGGGAACGAGGGTGAGGCGGTGAGCATCCTGATCGTCGGCGCCTCGGTCGCCGGCATCCGCACGGCCCAGGCCCTGCGGATGCGCGGCTTCGACGAGACCATCACCCTGGTCGGCGAGGAACCCCATCGCCCGTACGACAAGCCGCCCCTCTCGAAGGAGATGCTGGTCGCGGGCGGGCCCGCCGCGCCGGTCCCACTGCTCACCGACGACCAACTCGCCGATCTCGGAGTGGATCTGCGTCTCGGTGTCCGCGCGACCGCGCTCGATGTCGCGGCCCGACGCGTCAGCACCGGGGTGGGGGACAGCCTGCCCTTCGAGCGGCTGGTCATCGCCACGGGGGTCAGGCCGCGCCGGCTCCCCGGCACGGACCGCATGGCCGGGGTCCACACCCTGCGCACCGTCGAGGACGCCGTGGCCCTCCGCAACGGCCTCGTGACCGCCCGGCACGTCGTCGTCGTCGGCGCCGGCTTCATCGGTGCCGAGTTCGCCGCGGCCGCTCGCAGCCATGGGGCCTCGGTCACCCTGGTCGAGGCCCAGGACGTCCCGCTCGCACACATCCTCGGCGCCGAGGTCGGTGGGCGGCTGGCCGAGGTGCACGCCGGGGCGGGCAACACGCTGCTCACCGGCGTGGGGGTGTCCCGCCTCGTCGGCGAGGACCGGGTCACCGCGGTCGTGCTGAACGACGGCCGAACGCTGCCCGCCGATCTCGTGGTGGTGGGGATCGGTGCCTCGCCGGCCACCGGCTGGCTGGAGTCGTCCGGCCTGCCGATCGCGGACGGCGTCGACTGCGAGGCGGACCTTCGGGTGGTGGGGACCGAGGGCATCTACGCGGCGGGGGACGTCGCGCGCCGGGCGCACCCGTTCTACGGGTTCGACCTCCGGATCGAGCACTGGACCAACGCCAACGACCACGCAGGCATCATCGCCGCCGTCGTGACGGGTGCGGTGCCACCGCCTGCCCAGATCCCGTACGTGTGGTCGGACCAGTACGGCCATCGCATCCAGATCGTCGGTCGCCCCGTGCTCGGCGATCTCGAGCACCTGGCCGGGTCGGTCGCGGGGGGAGACCTCGTCGCCGCCTACACCGGCCCCTCGGGCGAGCTGGTCGCAGCCGTCGTCGTCGACGACCCCCGCACTCTCATGAAGTGCCGCAAGGCGATCGCCGGACGCCGGAGCTGGACCGGGCTCGGCCTGGTCGCCTCCACCTGAACCTGCACACGACCTCACGAAGGGAGCAGCGCATGGCGCTGACGGAAGAGGGCCTGATCGAGGTCCCGGGGATGCTGAGCCGCTGGGTGCGCCTGCCGAGCGGGGCCAAGGTCCACTACATGACGTCGGGCTCCACCGGTCCCGCCGTCGTCCTGCTGCACGGTGGCCTACCTGGTTCGTCCGGCACCGCGGGCTGGCGTTTCCTGGCGCCCTTCCTCGGGGAGAACGGGTTCCGGGTCTACTGCCCCGACATGCCCGCTTTCGGCCTGTCCGACGACCGCGAGGAGCACCGCCCCCGCGGGATCCACGACTTCGTCGACTTCGTCCACGACTTCACCACCGCCCTGTGTCTCGACGAGTTCCACCTCGCCGGCAACTCCATGGGCTGCATGAACACCGTGAACTACACGGTCGCCCATCCCGACCGGGTCCTCAGCTTCGCGCTCATCGCCGGCGACATCGGCGACGTGGTGCCCGCCGGCCTGAAGCCGCCCGCCAAGATCGAGCTGACCGGCTACGACGGCACCCGCGAGGGCATGCGCGCGATGATGGAGGCGATCATCTTCCGTGGCGAGGTGATCAGCGACGAGCTCATCGAGATGCGCTTCGCCGCCGCGGAGCGGGGCAAGGCGGGCCACGCCTCGTTCTGGCCGTCGCTGCTGCAGTACGGGCGGATCGTCCCGTGGACCGATCCCAACCTCGAGGCGAGGCTGTCGACCAAGGGGCGCCTGGACCGGCTCGACGTGCCGGGCATCTACCTGTACGGCACCGAGGACGTCCTGACACCGGTCGAGTGGGGGTACGAGCAGGAGAAGGTCCTGCCGAACGTGCAGTTCTTCTACCCGGAGGAGTGCGGACACCAGGGCCAGACCGACCGTCCGGACCTGTTCAACCCGGTCCTCCTCGAGTTCTTCCGCGACGGCAAGGTCTCGCGGCGCTCGGCGGACGCCGCAGGCGTGTCGAAGCTGCGCCCCGAGCTCCCCGACCGGGTCGCCCAGGCCTGAGCTCGACGAGAACCCAGGAGAACCACCAGATGGCTGACGTGATCGGGCTGGGCATGACCCACTACCCGCTGCTCGCCGGAGTCGACTCCCACATGGCCAACCTGCTGAAGTCGACCCTCAAGGACCCCGACATCCCCGCCGACCTGAAGGACCCGGCCAACTGGTCCGCGCAGGCCCGCCGCGAGTGGGGTGAGGACGAGGGCACCGCCGCGGCGGCCGGGCACCGAGCGCAGCTCCTGGCCGGCCTGGCCAAGTGCCGGGCCGAGCTGGACGAGTTCCAGCCCGACGTGGTCGTGGTGTGGGGCGACGACCAGTACGAGAACTTCCGCGAGGAGGTGATTCCCTCCTTCTGCGTGTTCGCGTACGAGGACACCGAGATCGATCCCTTCGCGGTGCTCGGGATCTTGAAGATCCCCAACGCCTGGGGCCTGCCCGACGGACAGTCGTTCACCATGAAGGGCGCACCTGCCTTCGCCAAGGCACTGGTCACGGACGTCATCTCGGACGGGGTGGACTGCGCCTACTCCTACCGGCCGAGGGGCGGCTCGCATTTTCCGCACGCCTTCGCCAACACCCAGGTGTTCCTCGACTGGAGCCACGTCGGCGAGGAGTTCCCCTACCCGATGGTCCCGATCGCGGTGAACTGCTACGGGGAGCACGTGATCGCCCGCCAGGGCGGCATCGCCCGCTTCGCCGACATCCGGCGGGGCGAGGACCTGGACCCACCGGGCCCGTCGCCCCGACGGTGCTTCGAGCTGGGCCACTCCGTCGGTCGCTCGATCAGGGAGAGCGGCAAGCGCGTCGCCCTGGTCGCCTCGTCGAGCTGGTCACACGCCTTCCTCCACGACCGGGGCTGGCACCTCCGCCCGGACACCGATTCGGACCGTCGGCTCTACGACGCCATGGTGGCGGGCGACTACGACGCTTGGCAGGCCGTCACGGCCAGGGAGGTCATCGACGCGGGCCAGCACGAGATGCTGAACTGGTTCTGCCTCCTCGGCGCCGTGGACGAGCTCGGGTTGACCCTGGACTGGAGTGACTTCGTCACGACCGAGATCTTCAACTCGAACAAGACCTTCGCGGTGTTCAAGTAGCCGGTGTCCCCGTAGGCGGGGGGTCAGAGCTCGCGGGGGAAGTACCGGAACTTCCCCCGCGAGAGATCGTCTCGGCACAGTCGAGCGATCTGGGCGGCGGTGGCCCTGAGGGCGTTGTCGACCCCGCTCCCGACGTCGACGTCGGCGGAGTGGGACACGGCCACCGCGCCCACCGCGAAGTCATGGATCACGATCGGTACGGCCACACAGGCCAGGCCGAGCTGGGACTCCTCCCGCTCGCGCGCGATGCCCGCGCTGCGGATCTTCTGCAGCTCCAGGAGGAGCTCGTCGACGTCCGTCGTGGAGTGTGTCGTCATCGTGGACATCGGCCGCGGGAGGAAGGAGTCGAGATCCTCGATGTTCTCCCAGGCCAGCAGGACCTTGCCCAGCGCGGTGCAGTTCGCGGGGAGCCGGGCTCCGATACCGGCCCGGGGTGCCGGCATCCGGTGCGTCGCGATCTTCTCCAGGTAGACCACGTCGAACTGCCGGAGGACGGCGAGCTGGACGCCGTGGCCGGACCAGCGGTGCAGGGCCGCCAGCGCAGGCAGCGCGAGATCACGCATTCCCCCGGCCGGCGTGTTCGCGGCCAGCTGCAACAGGTCGACGCTCACGACGTAGCCGGTCCGGTGCTGCTCGACCGCACCGAGGTCGACGAGGCGGGCGATCAGACGGTGCACCGTGGACTTGGGAAGGCCGGAGGCCCGGGACAGCTCGCTGAGCGTCATCACCCGCGAGTCGGAGTTGAAGGCCCGCATGAGGTCGAAAGCCTTCGACAAGATCGACGTCGGCTCAGCAGCCGGAACGAGCCGCTCGCCGCTGCTCATCGCACGAGTCCATTCACCAGCGTTGTGATGACGGCCATGGTAACCGAGGGGAGATCGAGAGTGGGTGGACGATGTTCCGTTCCCTGGAACGGTCCGTGTGGTCGGAGGTCGGGTGCTCGTAGCGTCGTCCGCCATGGAGACAGTCACGGTCGGTGACGGGGCGGCGCCGCGCTCCCGTGTGCGGTGTGCCCCCGGGCCAGGGCCCCGGGTGGGCCGCCCGGGCGACCGCCCCGGTCTCCCCGACGACCCGGCCGGGGTCCGTCGCGTCCTGGCTGGCTGGGCCCCGACGACTGTGCGAGGCTGACGCCGGTGTCCGGATCAGGAGTGATCGTGGTGGGCGGCGGGCCGCATGGGCTTCTCCACGCCCTCGCTCTCGCGCGCGCGCACATCGACGTCACGCTGCTCGACGTGCGTCGGCCCACCCCGACCGCGACGCCACGGGCGATGACGTTCCACTGGTCGATGATGAAGGGCCTCGACGAGCTCGGCATCCTCGACGACGCGCTGGCACGGGGCCTGGTCCACCGGATCTGGTCACTCAACGTGTTGGACGGGGGCGAGCGGATGTTCTTCGACCTCGACGTCCTGGCCGACGACGTCGAGTACCCCTTCACCCTGCACCTGCCCCAGGAGTCGCTGAGCGAGATCGTCGTGGGGCGGCTGCAGGAGATGTCCAACGTCCACCTCGCCTGGGACACCCGCCTCACCGGCCTCGACCAGGACGACCGGGGGGTCACCGTCAGGGCGGCCTCGCCGGACGGTGACCAGGTGTTCCGAGGCGGCTGGGTGGTGGGGGCGGACGGCCCGAAGAGCGCCGTGCGCCGGGCGGTGGGTCTCGGTCTCCCGGGTATCACCTGGCCGGAGCGGTTCGTGGCGGCCAATGTCCGCTACGACTTCGCTGCCCTCGGCTACGAGGTCTCGGCCATCCAGCTCGACCAGCGAGACGGGGCCCTGGTCGCCCAGATCGACGCCACGGGCCTGTGGCGCTACACCTACGCGGAGAACGTGACCCTGCCGGAGGAGACGGTCGGCGAGCGGATGCGAGAGGTCTTCGGGCGGGTCCTGCCCACCGGGGACGAGCCCGAGGTGCAGGCCTGGGCGGCGCACCGGATGCACCAGCGCGTGGCGGACACCTTCCGGGTCGGTCGGGTGCTCCTGCTCGGGGACGCGGCCCATGTCACCAACCCGACCAGCGGCTACGGCTTGGCCGGTGGCTTCTTCGACTCCGTGAGCCTGGTCGAGGCCCTGTCGGCGGTCGTCCACGACGGCGCGTCCGACGAGATCGTGGACCGGTACTCCGTGGTGCGCAGGCGGGTCTTCACCGAGATCACCTCACCGGTCTCCTCGGACTCCAAGCAGCTGCTGTGGAACTCCGACGGGCCCGGTCGGCTCGAGGCCGAGCTCGAGCGGCTGCGCCGGGCCACCTCGACGCGGGACCGTCAGCGGCAGTACCTGATCGTCGGGTGCGGACTCGAGAGCCCGTCGTTGCGATCCCCGAGCGTCACCCCCCAGTGAGCGCAGGAGCGAGCCCGGACGGTCAACCGGCCTCGGTCCGCTGGTAGCGCAGCTTCAGGGTGCCCTTGACCAGCTTCCCCGTCGGAGTGCGGGGCAGCTCGGCGACGAAGTCGACCGAGCGCGGCGCCTTGTAGTGAGCGATGCGGTCCCGGACGTAGGTGATCAGCTCACGGGCCAGGGCGTCGGACGGCTCGAAACCTGCTGCGGGCTGGACGACCGCCTTGACGGCCTCGCCCATGTCGGGGTCGGGAACCCCGATCACGGCGACGTCGAACACCGCAGGGTGCAGGGTGAGGACGTTCTCCGCCTCCTGCGGGTAGATGTTGGCGCCCCCCGAGATGATCATGAATGCCTTGCGGTCGGAGAGGTGGAGGTAACCGTCCTCGTCGACCCGCCCGACATCACCGGTCGTGGTCCAGGTGGGGTGCCGCGGGTGCTGCGCCTCCCGGGTCTTGACCGGGTCGTTGTGGTACTCGAACGGCATGGTCTCCCGCTCGAAGTAGACGAGGCCGGTCTCGCCTGCGGGGACGACCGGATGGCCGGGCGCCGAGTCGTCGCAGACGTGGAGGACGCCGAGGCCTGCGCGCCCGACCGACCCTGGGTGCTCGAGCCATTCCTGCGACCCGATCACGGTGATGCCGTGGGTCTCGGTGGCGGCGTAGTACTCCTCGAGAACAGGCCCCCACCAGTCGATCATCTGACGCTTGACCTCGACCGGGCAGGGCGCCGCGGCGTGTACAGCGACCTTCATCGACGACACGTCGTACTTCTCGCGCACCTCGCGCGGGAGCTTCAGCATGCGGACGAACATCGTCGGGACCCACTGGCTGTGCGTGATCCCGTACTCCTCGATGGTTGCCAGCGCGAGCTCGGCGTCGAACCTCCGGAGGACGACGACGGTGCCGCCGAGGGCCTGGATCATGGCGCAGAACCGGAGCGGGGCGGCGTGGTAGAGCGGCGCGGGGGACAGGTACACACTGTCGGACCCCAGCCCGTAGCGGTCCCCGAACACGGTGACCAGCGGGTTGCCGGGCTCGGTGACCTGGCGGTCCGGCAGAGGTGCCCGAATCCCCTTCGGGCGACCGGTGGTGCCGGAGGAGTAGAGCATGTCCTGTCCGGCGGGCTGATCGGTCAGCGGTGCGTCGGAGGCCGCCGCCAGCAGCTCGTCCAGGGGTTCGCAACCCCCGACCGGACCGTCGAAGGCGGCGTGCAGGAGGAGGCCGGGAGTCTCGCGGGCGATCTGCGATCCGATCTCCGCCTTCGCCGCGGACACGAACAGCGCGCGCACGCCGCTGTCCCCGACGATGTACAGGTGTTCGGGGAGGCTCAGCCCGGTGTTGAGCGTGGTGAAGTACAGCCCGCTGCGCATCGCGGCCCAGTAGATCTCGAAGTACCGCGTGTTGTTCTCGGCGAGGACGGCGATGCAGTCACCCGGCAGCAGACCCCGGTCGCGCAGCAGGTGCGCGATCTTCCGTGACCGCTCTTCGAGCTCGGCGTAGGTGATGCTCTCGCCGGTGTCCGCCATGATCACGGCAGGCTTGTCGGGCTGCGTGGCTGCGTGTGCTCCTGGATACACCGCTGGAGCATGCAACAGGCGCTCCACTCCCCACAGGGCCTCGTTCCGCCGCGTGGAACCCACGGGCGTCCACCCCCTGCCGTCGGGGCGAGATCGGTCAGGGACGGAGGCGGCGGGCCAGCGCGGTGATCCGCGGCCGCAGGTCCGTCACGCTCTTCGGGGTGAAGGCCCGGCTC
>NZ_JACBXB010000079.1 GCF_013870575.1 Pseudonocardia pini | reverse complement strand
CCCGGGCCGAGCAGCCGACCGAGGGGAAGGACATGGTCACCGGGGCGACGCTGCCCGCGAGGCCCGGGTCGATGAACGCCTACCTCGGCGCCCGCCCGGTCGCGGCGGCACTGGCCGCAGGTGCGGACGTCGTGATCACGGGCCGCTGCGTCGACGCGGCGGTGGTCCTCGGACCGCTGATGCACGAGTTCGGCTGGAAGGACGACGAGTACGACCTGCTCTCCGCGGGCTCCCTCGTCGGGCACCTGGTCGAGTGTGGACCCCAGGTCACCGGCGGGAACACCACGGACTGGGAGTCCGTGCCCGGCTGGGAGCGGATGGGCTACCCGGTCGCCGAGGTGCGGGCGGACGGCACGGCGGTGATCACGAAGCCCCGCGGGACGGGGGGCCTGGTCACCCCGGCCACCGTCGGCGAGCAGCTGGTCTACGAGATCGGCGACCCCGGCGCCTACCTGCTGCCGGACGTCGTGTGCGACTGGCGGGACGTCACCCTCACCCAGGAGGGCGAGGACCGCGTGCGGGTCCAGGGCGCCCGCGGGAGCGTGCCGACGACCACCTACAAGGTCACGGCCACGAGCGTCGAGGGCTACCGGGCCCTCACCACGGCGCTGTTCGCCGGCGTGGGTGCGGCGGGCAAGGCCCGACGGATGGCCGAGGCGCTCATCCAGCGGACCGAGCGGCTGCTCGAGGCCGCCGGGTTCGCGCCGCTCACCGACTCGTCGATCGAGGTCGTCGGCCTGGGTGACGTGGCGGGCCCCGCGGGGCCGGGCACCGAGGCCGTCGTGAAGATCGGGGTCAAGCACGCCGAGAAGGCGGCGCTGGAGATCTTCGCCCAGGAGTTCGCCCCGTTCGCGCTGGTCGCGCAGGGGATGACGGGTGTGTTCGCGGGTCGCCCGCGGGTGGCCCCGTCGATCGCGGTGCACCACCTGCTGGTGGAGAAGGCGGAGACACCGGTCCACGTGCTGATCGGCGACTCGGACGCCACGGAGCGGACGATCGACGTCGAGATCGCACCGGGCTCGCCCGACGCCGTGACCTCCACCCCGCTTCTGCCGGAGAGCCCCGCTCCGACGGAGGGCCGGACGGTGCCGCTCGTCGAGATCGCGGTCGCGCGCAGTGGCGACAAGGGCAACCTGGCCAACATCGGGGTCCTCGCGCGGCGCCCCGAGTTCGCGGAGGTGATCCGCAGCCAGGTCACGGCGGAGCGGGTCGCCGCGCACTTCGCGCACCTGAACCCCGTCGGGGTCCGGCGATGGTCGGTCCCGGGTCTCGGCGGCCTCAACATCGTGCTCGACGAGGTGCTCGGCGGCACCGGCGGCACGTCGACGCTTCGCTACGACCCGCAGGGCAAGTCCTACGCCGCCATGCTGCTCACCCTGCCCGTCACGATCCCCGCCACGATCCCCGAGGAGGGGCCGGCATGAGCCTGCCCGGCAAGGTCCTCGTCGCGAACCGCGGCGAGATCGCCGTCCGGATCATGCGGACGCTGCGCGAGCTGGGGATCCGCTCCGTCGCGGTGTACCACGCCGTCGACGCGCGGTCCCGGCACGTGCGCGACGCGGACGAGGCAGTGGAGCTGACCGGGTCCACACCGGTGGCGGCCTACCTCGACGCCGAGCAGATCGTGGCCGCGTGCGTCGCGACCGGCGCCGAGGCCGTCCATCCCGGGTTCGGGTTCCTGTCCGAGCGGGCGGCGTTCGCCGAGGCCGTCGCCGCCGCGGGCGTGACGTTCATCGGCCCGCCGCCGGACGCCATCCGCGCGATGGGCGACAAGATCGAGTCGAAGCGGCTGGCCGTCATCGCCGGCGTACCCACGCTCCCCGGCTCCGAGGACGCCCTGTCCGACACCGCCGAGGCCCTGCGGGAGGCCGAGCGCATCGGCTATCCGGTGCTGCTGAAGGCGAGCGCGGGCGGCGGCGGGAAGGGCATGCGCATCGCGCGCAGTCCCGAGGAGTGCCGCGAGGCGTTCGAGAGGTCCAGCGCCGAGGCCGTGGCGAGCTTCGGCGACGGCCGGGTCTTCCTGGAGCGCTACGTCGACCGGCCGCGGCACATCGAGATCCAGGTCCTGGCGGACTCCCACGGCACCGTGATCCACCTCGGCGAGCGCGAGTGCTCCATCCAGCGCCGCTACCAGAAGGTGGTCGAGGAGGCCCCCTCGCCGTTCGTCACGCCGGAGCTGCGCGAGGAGCTCGGCGCGGCCGCGGTGTCGTTGGCGCGCAAGGTCGGCTACACCTCCGCGGGCACGGTCGAGATGGTGATGGACCCCGACGGCAACGGCTTCTTCCTGGAGATGAACACCCGCCTGCAGGTCGAGCACCCGGTCACCGAGCTGGTCACGGGGGTGGACATCGTCGCGGAGCAGATCCGCGTCGCGGCGGGGGAGAAGCTCTCGTTGACCCAGGACGAGGTGCGGATCTCGGGCAGCGCCATCGAGGCCCGGGTCTACGCGGAGGACGCGACCGCGGGGTTCGTCCCGGCGATCGGGCCGCTGCGGCTCGTCCGCTTCCCGTCGGGCCCGGGGATCCGGGTGGACCACGGTGTCCTGCAGGGAGACGAGGTCACGGCCTCCTTCGACCCGATGATCGCCAAGGTCGTCGGGTTCGGGCCGACCCGCACCGACGCGATCGAGCGCCTCTCGACGGCCCTGCGGGACACCGTCCTGCTCGGGACCACCACCAACACGGCGTTCCTCGCCGACGTCGTCGAACACCCGGACTTCGCCGCGGGGGACACCCACACCGGCTTCCTCGACGAGCACCCCGCGCTGACCACGCCGACGGTGGCGGACGCGGAGACCGAGCGGGTGCTGATCGCGGCCGCCGCGCTGCACAGCCCGCGCTTCGACCGGCGGTTCGACGTACCCGATGCCCACTCGCGCGTGGGGGAGTGGCGGCCATGAGCCTGCAGATCAGCCTGACCGAGCCGCGGGAGGTCCGGCTCGCCCGCACCGGCGACCGGGCCACCGTCTGGATCGACGGGGTCGCCTTCGAGACCCGGACCAGGCCCGACGGCGGCGCCACCGAGCTGACCATCGACGGGCGGCGGGAGAAGGTCTGGGTCGTCGTGGACCGGGACACCGTGTTCGTCCACGCCTTCGGCCGGGCCTGGGCGCTCGACGTGGTCAACCCGGTCGAGGAGTCGCTGCGGGAAGGACAGGGGGCGGACTCGGCGACGGCCCCGATGCCGGGTGTCCTGGTCTCGCTGTCCGTGGCCGAGGGTGACGAGGTCACCGAGGGCCAGACCCTCGCGGTGATCGAGAGCATGAAGATGCAGACCGAGATCAAGGCCCCCCGCGCGGGTGTGGTGGAGCGGGTGCCGTCCGCCGTGGGCGAGAGCTTCGGGCAGGGCGCGCCGTTGGTGGTCCTGGTGAGCGAGGAGGCGGAATGAGGCGCATCGTCTCGCAGGTCGACACGAGCTCGGACTCCTACCGCACCAACCGGGAGCACAACCTCGGGCTCCGCAAGCAGCTGCTCGACGCGCTGTACGTGGCGCGGGAGCAGCGCCCGCAGCGCGCCCTGGACCGGCTGGCGGAGCAGAACAAGCTCACGGTCCGGGCGCGGCTGGCGCTCCTGCTCGACCCCGGCACCCCGTTCCTCGAGCTGTCGCCGCTCGCCGCGTCGCAGGCCTACGACGGCGACGCGCCGCAGGGCCTGGTCGTGACCGGGGTCGGGATCGTCAACGGCCGCGAGGTCATGGTCGTCGCCGGGGACAGCTCGCTGAAGGGCGGGTCGTGGTACCCGCTGTCGGTCAAGAAGACCGTGCGTGCGCTGGACATCGCGCTGGAGAACCGGCTGCCGGTGGTGCACCTGATCGACTCCGGCGGCGCGTTCCTCCCGCTGCAGGACGAGATCTACGCCCTCGGCGGCCACACCTTCCACAACCAGTGCCTGCTCTCGGGGGCGGGCATCCCGCAGGTCGCGGTGGTGCTGGGCAACTGCACGGCGGGCGGGGCCTACCTGCCGACGCTGTGCGACCAGTCGATCATGGTGCGCGGCACCGGCCACGTGTTCCTGGCCGGCCCGCCCCTGGTCAAGGCGGCCACCGGCGAGGACGTCACCGCCGACGAGCTGGGCGGCGCCGACATGCACACCTCCGTCTCGGGGACGGCCGACTACGCCGTCGACACCGAGGAGGAGGCCATCGCGCTGGCCCGCGACGTCGTCGGGACGTGGGCCCCGTCGGAGAAGGCCCGGGTGGACCTGCGGGTGCCCGAGGAGCCCTACTACGACCCGGCCGAGCTGTACGGGATCATCCCGGACGACATCAAGAAGCAGTTCGACATGCGCGAGGTCATCGCCCGCGTGGTCGACGGCAGCATGTTCCACGAGTTCAAGCCGGACTTCGGGGACACGCTCGTCACCGGCTGGGCCTACATCTGGGGCATCAAGGTCGGGGTCCTCGGCAACAACGGCGTGCTGTTCAGCGAGGCCGCGAACAAGGCCAGCCAGTTCATGCAGCTCTGCGACCGCGACCGGGTGCCGTTGGTCTTCCTGCACAACGTCACCGGTTTCATGGTCGGCAAGGAGTACGAGCGCCGCGGCATCACCAAGGACGGCGCCAAGATGCTCATGGTGCAGGCCAACGTGACCGTCCCGAAGATCTCGGTACTGGTCCACTCCTCGCAGGGCGCAGGCAACTACGCGATGGCCGGGCGGGCCTGGGGCCCGCGGTTCCTGTTCTCCTGGCCCAACTCCCGGTCCGCCACCATGGGAGCCGACCAGGCGGTGAAGACCCTGACCCAGGTCCGGGTGGCCAGCCTGAAGCGGCAGGGCCGCGAGCCCGGTGAGGGTGAGCTGGAGCAGATCCAGGCCGAGGTGGGTGAGTACTTCGAGCGCACCGCGAGCCCCTTCTACCTGACCTCCGAGCTCCGCGACGACGGTCTCATCGACCCGACCGACACCCGCAACACGCTCGGCATGGCGCTCTCGGCCTCGCTGAACGCGCCGATCATCCGGACGCCCGGCGGCGTCCTCCGGATCTAGGAGAGAAGTCAGTGGCTGACGAGGTGCTGTACGAGGTCCGCGACCAGGTCGCGTGGATCACGCTCAACCGTCCGGAGGCGCGCAACGCGCTGAACAAGGCCACCCGCGAGGGCGTCCGGGCCGCGTTCGTCCGCTTCAACGCGGACGAGAACGCCGCCGTCGCGGTGCTGACCGGCGCCGGGGACAAGGCCTTCTGCGCGGGCGGCGACCTCAAGGAGATGGCCGACACCTCCCTGAGGATCCCGCCGCGCGACCACATGGTCTACCTGGGCCGCACGCTCAAGGTGGACAAGCCGGTCATCGCCGCGGTCAACGGGCTGGCCTACGCGGGCGGCTTCCTGCTGGCCCAGCAGGTCGACCTCGTCGTCGCCGCGGACCACGCGCGGTTCGCGATCACCGAGTCGAAGGTCGGCCGCGGGTCCCCGTGGGCCGCGCCGCTGGCCTGGCTGATGCCCCCGCGCGTCGCCATGGAGATGCTGATGACCGGTGATCCCATCTCCGCCCAGCGCGCCTACGAGCTCGGCCTGGTGAACAAGGTGGTCCCGGCGGAGGACCTGGTCGCCGAGGCCCAGAAGCTCGCCTCCACGATCGCGGGCAACGCCCCGCTGTCGGTGCAGGCGGCCAAGGCGCTGGTGTACGCGTCGGCGGAGATGGGGTGGACGGCGGCGCTCGATGCGGGTGACCGGATCTACGACCGGGTCTACCTGTCCGAGGACGGCCAGGAGGGCCCGCGCGCCTTCAAGGAGAAGCGCAAGCCCGTCTGGCAGGGCAGGTAGCCCTCCGGTCCCGTAGTCCCGTGCGTGCAGTGCCCAACGAAGGGAGCGCAGCCCGATGAACCTCAGCTGGTGGCTCGAGCGGAGCGTGTGGGAGTACCCGGACAAGCCCGCCGTCGTCGACGCCGACGGGACCACCGTGTCCTATCGGGAGCTGCGTGCGCTGGCGAGCAGGATCGGCAACGTGCTCGCGGCCCACGGGGTCGGCGAGGACGACGTCGTGGTCTCGGCGATGCCGGACCACCACCTGCACGTCGCCGCGTTCTACGCGTCGCTGCGGCTCGGTGCGGTGTTCTCCGGCCTGAACTACAAGCTCAACCCGGAGAAGCCGCTGGCCGACGCCCGGCACTGCGGCGCGAAGGTGGCGATCGTCGCCCCGGAGCACGTCGAGCTCGGCAGGCGGCTGATCGCCGAGTCCGGTGTGGAGACCGTGCTGGTCACGACGGGGGACCACGGCTTCGCCCGGCTCGACGAGCTCGTCGCGGAGGCCTCCGACGAGCTCCGGATCACGCCCCGCAACGCGGACGACGTGGCGGCCGTGAACTTCACCTCGGGCACGTCGGGCGCGTCGAAAGGGGTCACGTTCACCCACGGCACGCTGCAGAACTCCGCGTGGGGCGCGGTGTTCCTGGGCGGCGTGAACTCCGGCTCGCGCAACCTGTCGCTGGTCGGGATGTACCACAGCGGCGGCATCCACGACTCGATCCGGATGGTCATGGCGGGCGGGACGATCCTGTGGAGCGACGGCTGGGACGTCGACCGGGTGGTCTCGATCTTCCTGGAGCGCAGGCCGAACTGGATGTACTGGATCATCCCCACGATGATGCGGGACCTCATGCGGCACCCCCGCTGGTCCGAGATCGACCTGAGTGGCCTGCGTACCTACGTCGCGGGCGAGCCGGTCCCCACCGACGTCCGGGACGCCCTGCTGGCCAAGGGCGCCCAGGTCGGCAACATGTACGGCCTCACCGAGGCGATGCCGGTCTGCGTGCTCGGCCCGTCGCTGTACTACGGCGACGAGACGGAGATCCCGATCGGCTCCTCCGGCAAGCCCAGCAAGGGCTTCTGCACGGCCGTGCTCAAGGACCCCTTCACCCACGAGATCATCGAGGGCAACGACGTCGAGGGGGAGGTCTGCATCTCCGGAGACGTCGTCACCCCCGGCTACTTCCGCGACCCCGAGCGGACGGCCGAGGCGTTCGACGGCGAGGGCTTCCTGCACACCCGCGACCGCGCCTACCGCGACCCGGACGGCTGGTGGTTCATCCGCGGCCGCACGGACGACATCATCAAGCCGGGCGGCGAGAAGCTGTCGCTGCTCGAGGTGGACGCCGTGCTGCAGGCGCACCCGGACGTCGTCGACGCGGGCTGTGTCGGTGTGCCGCACGACCGGTTCGGCGAGGTACCGGCGGCATTCGTCCAGATCGGACGGACGATGTCCGAGGAGGAGGTGCGCGACCTGCTCGACGCGCACTGCGTCGCGACCTTCGAGCGCTGGAAGCGGCCGCGGCTGTACGTGCTGGTCGATGCCGTGCCGCGGACCCCCGCCAAGCGCAGCAAGATGGGCGCGGCCATGAAGGCGAAGCTGGAGGGGCTGGTCGTGCGGGACGCGGACGGCGTCACCACCTTCGGCGCGCTCACCGCGGTGACGACGTGACCCGGACGTTCTCGAGCCGGTTCGCCGACCTGCTGGGCATCCGGTACCCGATCGTGCAGGAGGGCCTCGGGCCGTACAAGACGGTCCGGCTCGCGGCGGCGGTCTCCGAGGCGGGCGGCCTCGGCACGGTGAGCATGCCCGGGATGACGGACCCCGACGGGCCGAAAGTGCTCCGCGGATACATCGAGGAGTGCTGCGCGCTGACCGACAGGCCGTTCGCCGTGAACGTGCCCGTCGGCAAGGACTCGACGGGCACGGTGCTCCCGTTCAGCGCGGCCTACGTCGGTGCCGTCGTCGACGCCGTGCGGGACCCGGAGATCGCGCGCAGGCTCCGGATGATCACGACGTCGGCGGGCGCGCCGGGGGTGGTCCGCGACCTGATCGCCGGCAGCGGGCTGATCCACGCGCACAAGGTCGGCGGTACCCGACAGGCCGTCCGGGCGCAGGCCGACGGGGTCGACGTGATCGTCGCCTCCGGCTACGAGGCGGGCGGGCACACCCACTCCCGTCCGGTGCACACGATGGTCCTCGGGCCCAGCGTGTGTGCGGCGGTGGACGTGCCGGTCGTGCTCGCAGGCGGGATCCACGACGGTGCCGGGGTGGCCGCCGCGCTGGCACTGGGCGCCGACGCCGTCGCGCTCGGCACCCGCTTCGTCGCCAGCCACGACAACACCGACTGGCACCCCGCCTACGCCCAGAAGATCATCGACACCGCCGAGGGGGACGACGTCGTGTTCGCCGCGGTCTACGGCCCGTCCCGAGCGCTGAACACCCCCGCGCTCGCCGAGCTGGCGGTGCTGGAGGAGACCCTCGACGTCGCGGCGCTCACGGCGTGGAAGGACGATCGGCTGATCCGCGGCCAGCGCGACGGCGAGATGGAGGCAGGCATCCTCCCCGCGGGCAACGTCAGCGGCGCGATCACCGACCTGATCCACGTGGCCGAGTTCGTCCCCGCGCTGGTCGAGGAGGCCATCGCCGTACTGGAGGGACTCGCGGGGCGGGTCCGCGCGACGACGGAGGAGCGCAACCCGTGACCGTCACCGAGGTCTACCGGTCCGCCCGGGACCTGCTGCAGGACCTGGCCCAGGACTATGGGAAGGCCGTCGCCGAGTTCGCCTGGCCGGACTTCGGGGACCGCTTCAACTGGGCGGTCGACTGGTTCGACGCCATCGCCCGCGGCAACGACCGCACCGCCTTGTGGATCGTGGAGGAGGACGGGGCGGAGGCGAAGTACAGCTTCGCCGAGATGGCGGAGCGCTCCGACCAGGCCGCGGCCCATCTGGCCGCGCACGGCGTCGCCCGCGGCGACCGGGTGCTGTTGATGCTGAACAACCAGGTCGAGCTGTGGGAGGCCATGCTCGCGGTGATGAAGCTCGGCGCGGTCATCCTGCCGACCACCACCGCGCTGGGCCCCGCCGAGCTGGTCGACCGGATCGAACGCGGCGGCGCCAGGCACGTGCTGGTCAACACCGCCGACACCGCCAAGTTCGACACCGTGGCCGGGGACTACGGCCGGTTCGTCGTCGGCGCGGCCGTCGACGGCTGGGTGGACTACCGGGCCGCCCACGACCTCGACGTGCCGCCCGCCGAGCACCCGGGCACCGCCCCCGGGGACCCGCAGCTGCTGTACTTCACCTCCGGCACCACGTCGCGGCCCAAGCTGGTCGAACACACCCAGGTGTCCTACCCCGTCGGGCACCTGGCCACCTCGTTCTGGGTGGCGGCCAAGCCCGGCGACACCCACCTCAACATCTCCTCACCCGGGTGGGCCAAGCACGCGTGGTCGTGCTTCTTCGCGCCGTGGATCGCCGAGGCCACGATCTTCATCTACAACTACTCACGCTTCGACGCCGCGGCCCTGCTCGGGCAGATCCGCCGGGCCGGGGTGAACACCTTCTGCGCCCCGCCCACGGTGTGGCGGATGCTGATCAAGGCCGACCTGTCCGGCGGGCCGGGTGAGCTGCGTCAGTTGCTCTCGGCCGGGGAGCCGCTCAACCCCGAGGTGATGGACCAGGTGTACAAGGCCTGGGGGCTGACCATCCGGGACGGGTTCGGCCAGACCGAGCTGCCGCTGGCCATCGGGAACGTGCCCGGGATGGCGGTCAAGCCCGGCTCGATGGGGCTGCCGCTGCCCGGGGTGCCGATCGTGCTGGTCGACCCCGTCACCGGCGAGCCCGCCGACGAGGGCGAGATCTGCGTGGACCTGTCGCGGCGGCCGATGTCGCTGATGACCGGCTACCAGGGCGACCCCGACCGCAACGCCGAGGCCATGGCCGGGGGCTACTACCACACCGGCGACGTCGCCTCCCGCGACCCCGACGGCTACATCTTCTACATCGGACGGACCGACGACGTGTTCAAGGCGTCGGACTACAAGATCTCCCCGTTCGAGCTGGAGTCCGTGCTCATCGAGCACCCCGCGGTGGCCGAGGCCGCCGTCGTCCCGGCACCGGACGAGCTGCGCCTCGCCGTGCCCAAGGCCTACATCGCACTCGCCGCCGGGTACGAGCCGTCGGAGAGCACGGCGTTCGAGATCCTCAAACACGCCCGCGAGAACCTGGCCCCCTACCAGCGGGTCCGGCGGATCGAGTTCTACGACCTGCCCAAGACCATCTCCGGCAAGATCCGCCGAGTCGACCTGCGCGGCCGCGAGGAGCAGGCCGCAGCCGGGACCACGACCCTCGCCGAGTACCGCGACGACCAGTTCCCCGAGCTCCGCACCGGGTGACAGACCTGCACGACGACCATCACGACGACCATCACGACGACAGGAGCGCAACGATGCGCATCGGCGACATCGAGATCACCTCGTTGGTCGACGGGGAGGCGGTCGTGCCCGGCACGGCGTTCTACCCCAACCTCAAGGAAACCGACTGGGAGCCCTACACCGAGCTGCTCGAGCCGGTGTTCCACGAGTGCCTGCACCTGAACACGCTGGGCGGGTACCTGGTCCGGGCCGGGGACCGGGTGATCGTCGTCGACGGCGGCTCGGGGCCGCAGCCCAAGTACCCGTTCGCGGGCGGCGCCTTCCGCGCGGCGTTCGCGGCGACCGGGTTGACGCGCGCCGACGTCACCGACGTGGTCTTCACCCACCTGCACTTCGACCACATCGGCTGGGCCAGCGTCGACGGCAAGCCGACCTTCCCCCACGCGACCTACCACGTCGACCGGCGTGACTGGGACTGGTTCCTCGGGCCCGACTTCTCCTTCTCCCCGGCGGACGTCGAGAAGAGCATCGAGAAGCTGGAGCTCTCCGCGACCTTCTGCCACCCGGAGAACGACGCCCCGGCGCACCGGTTGAAGCCGATCGTGAACCAGATCGAGTTCTTCACCGGCGCGGACGAGGTCGAGCTGGTGCCCGGCGTGGTCGCGCTCGACGGGAGCGGGCACACGCCCGGGCAGGTCGTCCTGGAGCTGCGCTCGGCGGGGGAGAAGGGCCTCATGGTGGGTGACCTGGTGCACGCCGAGCCCGAGTTCATCGAGGACAACGCGCTCGGTTCGTGGAACTTCATCAGCCACACCGACCACGACCGCGCCAACGCCGCCGTCGACCACTACCGCAAGCGCCTCTGGGACGAGAGGCTCCCGGTCGCGGGCGGGCACTTCCGCGGTCTCCGCTGGGGCCGGGTCGGCCAGGACGGCGGCAAGCGGGTCTGGGAGGACGTCAGTGGCTGAGACGACGGGCCGGCTCGCCGGCAGGGTGGCGATCGTGACGGGCGGCGCGTCCCCCGCGGGGCTGGGCTTCGCCACGGCTCGCCTGTTCGCCGAGCAGGGCGCGTCGATCCTCCTGACGGACGTCTCGCCGGAGGTGAAGGAGCGGGCCGGGGAGTTCCCGGCCGGTGCCCGCGTGGAGACCGCCCAGCAGGACGTCACGTCCGAGGACGCGTGGATCGCGACGTTCGACGCGGCCCGAGCGGCCTTCGGCTCGGTCGACATCCTGGTCAACAACGCCGGGATCACCCGCCGCGACCCGATCGAGGAGATGAGCCTCGAGACGTACCGCGCGGTCGTCGACACGAACCTCACCGGCGCGTGGCTCGGCTGCAAGCACGCCGTCCGCGAGTTCAAGCGTGGCGGGCACGGCGGGGCGATCGTGAACATCGCGTCGATCAGCGGCGTGGTCGGGATGCGGTACAGCTCGCCCTACGGGTCGAGCAAGGGCGGGATCCGGAGCCTGACGAAGGTCGTCGCGCTCGAGACCGCGCGGGACGGCATCCGGTGCAACGCCGTCTGCCCCGGCATCATCGGCACGGACATCGTCGCGCCCGTCGAGGCGAAGAACCCCGAGGCGTTCAAGGTCCTGCTCGACGGCATCCCGATGGGGCAGGTCGGCGAGCCGAACGACATCGCCTAGGCCGCGCTCTACCTGGCCTCGGACGACGCCCGGTACGTGACCGGCGCCGAGATCGTCGTGGACGGCGGCTACACGGCCCAGTGAGGACCCGCGGGTCGCTACCACGCGAGGTGGCCGCCGTCGACCGGGACGTAGGCGCCCGTCGTGAACGACGAGACCGGGGAGAGTGGCGGACGGCGGTGGCCACCTGCGCGTGGTGTCCTCGACGGACCGGACGTCCCCGGCGACGGAGACGGCGCCGTCGCCCGACGCGGTGGCGGCGGCCGCGACCGCCTCGTCGGACACGTCGGCGAGCGCCACCCGCGCACCCCCCGCCGCCGGCTCCGGCTCGACACCGTCGGCTCACTGGCAGAAGCGCTAGTGGAGGCACGTGGCCGGGCCCCGCAGGATGGGTCCGGGTCACGGAACGGACGGGCGTGGGGAGCGGGGACGCGGATGGCGGGACAGGGCGACCTCGACTCCGGCGGTGCCGCGGTGCGGACGGATAAGCCGGTCGACCCGCCCGATCCCCAGCTCAG
>NZ_JACBXB010000798.1 GCF_013870575.1 Pseudonocardia pini | reverse complement strand
TCCGGGCCGCTCTCGACGCCGGTGCCCGGACGGTCGTGATCGGCGCCGGGTTCATCGGGTCCGAGGTGGCCAGCGGTGCCCGCAAGCGCGGGCTGTCCGCCACGGTCGTCGAGGCCCTGCCCGTGCCGCTGGTGCGGTCGGTGGGAGAGGACATGGGCCACGCCTGCGCGCGGCTCCACCAGGCCAACGGCACGGACCTGCGCTGCGGCGTCACGGTCGAGGGGCTGGAGGGCGAGTCGGGCCGGGTGACCGGCGTCCGGCTCGCCGGCGGGGAGGTCCTGCCCGCGGACCTCGTCGTCGTCGGGATCGGGGTCTCGCCCGCGACCGGCTGGCTGGAGGGCTCCGGTATCGAGCTCCACGAGCGCGACGGCGGCGTGCTCGCGGACGGCACGCTGCGCGCCACCGACGGCGTCTACGCGGCGGGCGACGTCGTGCACTTCCCGAACTCCCTGTTCGACGGGGAGCTCATGCGGCTGGAGCACTGGACCACGGCCGCCGAACAGGGCGCCCTCGCCGCGCGCAACGCCCTCGCCCCCGAGGAGGCCACGGAGCTCGGCACCGTCCCCTACTTCTGGTCGGACTGGTACGGCAGCCGCATCCAGTTCGTCGGCCGCCCGCAGGCGGACGAGATCCGGGTGGCGAGCGAGCCCGACGACCCGCGCTTCCTCGCGTTGTACCGCCGCGGGGACCGGCTGGTCGGCACCATCACCATCGACCGCCCGACGCAGATCATGAAGTACAAGCGGCTGATCTCGAAGCGGGCCACGTGGGGCGAGGCGCTGGAGTTCGCCGGGGTCGGCTGACCCCGAGGGACAGGTGGGGCCGTCGGGGGCGTCGGTCCTGCCGGAGGGAACGAGGGGGGACGGCCGGGGCGGCCGTCCCCCCTCGTCGCGGTCGCCCCGTCAGCCTGCCGACTTGCGGTAGGCGTCGACCACCGGCTCGAGCTCGTCGGTGGTCGCCCCGTGCATGATCACACCGGTGGCGCCGAGGTCGAGCTGGTGGCGTACGGCCTCGGCGCACTGCAGCGGGTCGCCGTAGGCCGCCGCGGCGGTCCACTCCGCCGGGAGGAGCGCGGCGATGTGCTCCAGCTGCTCCACCGAGGCGGCCTGGTCGATCAGGGTGCTCCCGAACGAGCGCACGACGGGGTCCTCCCGCAGCCTGCGCAGGAGGGCGGGGTCCCATCGGTTGGCCGCGACCAGCCCCTCGCCGTAGCCGGGCAGCTGCAGGTAGGTGGCCAGCCGCGCCGTCACCTTCTTGAGCCGCACCTCCGGAGCGGGGTCGCCCGTGATCGTGGCGGGCTCGGCCCCGTCGTGGATGTCGAAGAGCATGTTGTCCAGCCGGAAGTCGCCGTGGGTGAGCGTCCAGGGACGGGGCTGCCCGTCGAACCAGGCGCCGATGGCGGGGGCGAACTCGCGGCCGATCATCAGGTCGCCGTCGGCCAGCCGCGGCCCGAACAGCTCGGCGTACTGCGCGAACAGGCCGGGGTAGGTCGCGCCGATGCGCGCGGTCCACGGGGCGCGGACGCTCCACCCGGCCGTCTCGAGGCCCTCGGCACCCCACAGCGGGGCGTGCAGGCCCGCGGCGGCGGCGACCACGGCCTCGGCCTGGGCCAGGCTGCACCCGGCGATCTGGTCCCCGGTCTCGGCCGGACCGAGGTCCTCCAGCACGAGCACGAAGTCGCCGGTGGCGGCCGCCCGCGCCACGTGGAACGCCCGGGGAACGCGTACGTCGAGCCGGCTCGCGAGCTCGGCGTAGAAGGTCGTCTCGCGGGTGTACAGCTCCTCGCCCGCCGCCACCTCGCGGTACGCGGCGACCGCGGAGGGGAACTTGCCGACCACGCTCGAGGGCGCGTCAACGGCCTCCCCGCGGTAGGTCAGCACGAACCGGACGCTCTCGCAGACCAGGCCGTTGCCCACCCGGGTGTGCTCGACGGCGGTGACGGCGGCGGTGGGGGCCAGCACGCCCGCCGCGCGCAGGACCGTGGTGAACCACCCGGGGTTGGCCTCCTCGGACCACGGTGGGGAGCGAGAGCTCGGGTCACCTCCGGCGCCATCGAGCCGCCTGCGGCGACCCGGAGGCTGCTCCACGACCTCGCGGCGGGCGCCGGGTCCCTGGCCGACCTGTTGCGTGGCTACCGGGTCGGCGAGGACCGGCTCTGGCGGATCTGGAGCGAGCACGCCCACGACCGGGTCCCCCCGACCGAGCTCTACGAGGTGCTGCGGCTCTCGTGGGAGCACCTGTCGGAGTTCGTCGACAAGGCGTGCGAGGTGATCGCCGACGAGTACGAGGCCCTCGTCCGTGCGGAGCGGCCCGCGGCCGGGCCCGGCACGCCCCGGCACGAGCTGATCGGGGCCTGCGGACACGTGGTGGGCCTGGCTCAGCTGGCCCACCACTCCGTTCGGGACGGTGCTGGACCGGCTGGTCGCGACCCCGGTCACCGACGTCGTCGTCGGGATGGGGGAGCCGGGCGCCGGTCACGACGG
>NZ_JACBXB010000797.1 GCF_013870575.1 Pseudonocardia pini | reverse complement strand
CATCCCACTGGCGGTTCGTGACCCCAGCAGACCGCCACAGCTCACACTCCGCGTAGTCGTCCCGGGTTGCCTGCCGAGCGTCGAAACGGTCGTCCGGATCCGACCAACGGTCGGTACGGGCGACCCGCCGGGGCTCGGCGTAGGTGTCCGGCTCGTCGACGTAGTCCATCTCCTCGGCGGGAACCATGCCGAAGTAGGCCTTGAGCCGGTACATCGCGCTCATCGCTTCCCCTCGCTGCGCTCGGTCGGCGCTGCGCACAGGCGCCGTGCCCTTGATTCGCTCGCGAGCTCGCTCATGCGCGCTTCCCCAATCATCGCCCTCGACGCAGCTCCGCCCCCGCGAACCTGCGATCACCGGGAGGTTACTGTCCGGTCCCCCACAAGGGCCGTTCCGACACGCGCGACCGTCGAACCGTGACGGATCGCCACCTCCAGGTCGCCGCTCATCCCGGCCGACAGGACCGTCGCGGCGGGATGCTCGGCGCGCAACCGACTACCCGCCGCCTCGATCGCGGCAAACGACTCCTCGTCGTCCGTACCCAGGGGTGCGACGCTGAGCAACCCTTCGAGAACGAGCCCGCGCGCCTCCGTGACCTGCGCCGCGAGGTCCAGTAGTCCGGCGTCGGGGACACCGCCGCGCGCCGGGTCACCGTCCACGCTGTACTGGATCAGGACGGACAGCGGGGTGCCGCGCCTCGCGGCCTGCTTGTCCAGTTCCGCGGCCAGCCGGGCGGAGTCGACGGTCTCGACCCGTGTCACCCACGGGACCACCAGCTTCGCCTTGTTCCGTTGCAGGGCGCCGATGAAGTGCCACCGCAGGTCGAGGTCCGGACGTGCCGCACGGATCTCCTCGGCTTTGGCTGCCGCCTCCTGCGCACGGTTCTCGCCGAAGTCCCGGAGACCGAGGTCGGCGAGGGCGATGACGTCCGCGGCGGGGATGGTCTTGGTGACGGCGAGCAGCTCCACCTCGTCCGGGCCGCGGCCCGCGGCGGTGCAGGCCGCGGTGATCCGCTCCCGGACGGCGACGAGGCGCTTCTCCAGGTCGGCACGGCGTTCCGGGGACGTTTCGGCACTCACGGGACGACCTTATGCCGGTGGGGTGGGCTGTTGATCGCACGTTTCGTGCTCTCAGCGCTGCATGATCACTGTTTGCGTGCTCTCAGCGCTGTGCAGGCAGCGGTGAGAGCACGCAAGCCGCGATCATGGGATGGGAGGTGGGCGGGCGACCTTGATCGCACGTTTCGTGCACCCAGCGCTGCATGATCACCGGCTGCGTGCTCTCAACGCTGTGCAGGCAGCGGTGAGAGCACGCAAGCCGCGATCATGGAACGAGAGGCCGGCGGGCGACCTTGATCGCACGTTTCGTGCACCCAGCGCTGCATGATCACCGGCTGCGTGCCCTCAACGCTGTGCAAGCCGCGCTAAGAGCACGCAAGCCGCGATCATGGACGCCGTCAGGTGCGCGGATCCAGCCAGGTGACGCCGGCGTGTCGACCCGTGCGCCGGTCGCGGCGGTGGCTGAACAGGGCGCGTTCCTCGAGGGTGCAGCGGGGGTCGATCCCGACCTTCGTCACCCCCAGCTCGGCGAGCTGGCGAAAGAGGCCCGCGCGGACGTCGATCGACGGCGTGGCCTGTCTCGTCTTCGCCCCACTGCCGGGCAGCTGCGCGGCCACCTCGGCGCGCATCGCCGCGGGGACCTCGTAGCAGAGGCCGCAGACCGCGGGCCCGAGCAGCACCTCGATGTCCGCGACCCGGGCACCGAGCTCGACCATCGCCTCGACCGTCGCCGGGACCACCCCCGCCGCGGCCCCCACGCGTCCGGTGTGGTCGCCGAGCAGCACCGGGGTGCAGTCCGCCGCCAGCACGACGAGCCCGACGCCGGGTTCCGCGGTCACCGCCGCGTCGGTCTCCGGGACGTCCGGGGCGGAGCGCTTCGGAGGCTCCGTCACCCGTTCCACACGCGTGCCGTGGACCTGTCCGAGGAACACCGCGCCGCGCAGGCCGAGCTCCTTGATGAGCCGGTAGCGGTTGGCGTCGACGTTGCCCGGGTCGTCGCCGACCGCGCGGGAGAGGTTGAAGGAGTCGAAGGGGGCCGACGAGCGCCCCCCGGCCCGGGTCGTCATGACCCGCCGGACCCGGACCGCCGTCTGCTGCGCCATGCTCCCGACCCTATCCGGCCGACCATGATCGCCGGTTGCGTGCAACCAGCGCTGCCGCAACAGCGCTCAGCGCACGCAGACAGCGATCTTGCTGCGCTGAGAGCACGAAACGTGCGATCTTGGACCGCCGCAGAAACACCACGAACCGCGCCCCCTCGGAGGCGCGGCTCGAAGTGCGGGACGTGTCAGCGGCGCATGAAGGGCGGGACGTCGACGTCGTCCTCGCTCGGGGTCGTCGAGGCCTCGGCGGTCGCCGTGGCCGCGGCGGGCTGCTCCGGGGCGGCGGGGGTGTTGAGCTCCGTCATCGCCGGGTTCTGGCGGTCCGCGTCG
>NZ_JACBXB010000796.1 GCF_013870575.1 Pseudonocardia pini | reverse complement strand
GCTACCGGGAGTCCGGGGTGGCGGTGGAGGTCCTGCCCGCGGACCTGACCGAGCCCGCGCAGCTGGCCCGGGTGGGCCGCAGGCTCGCGGACCCCGACGTCGCGCCGGTGGACCTGCTGGTCAACAACGCGGGCATGGGGCAGCGGGGCTCGTTCCTCACCACCTCGGTGGACGACCTGCAGCGCCAGCACGACCTGAACGTCACCAGCGTGCTGCGGCTGACCCACGCGGTGCTGCCGGGCATGATCGACCGCGGCCGCGGGGCGGTGGTGAACGTGTCGAGCGTGGCGGGGTTCCTCCCGGGCAGCGGCTCGACGTACACCGCCGACAAGGCCTGGGTCACGGCCTTCACCGAGGGTGTGGCGGCGTCGCTGACCGGCACCGGGGTGAAGGCGCTGGCGCTGTGCCCCGGGTTCGTCCGCACCGAGTTCCACGAGCGGGCCGGGATCGACCCCGGCTCGCGGACCGGCCCGCTGTGGCTCGACGCCGCACGGGTCGTCGACGACTGTCTGGCCGACCTGGCAGGAGGCCGGGTCGTGTCCGTGCCGAGCCTGCAGTACAAGGCGATCTCGTCGGTGGTGGGCGTGCTGCCCCGACGGTTCGTGCGCAGGCTGGTGGCCACCTTCGACCGGGAGCGCTGAACGCGAGTGAGCACCTACACCGACACCGACCGGCTGCGCCTCGCCGAGCTCGTCCGCGAGCTGGGCGTGGTGCACGGCCGCGTCACCCTGTCCTCGGGCAAGGAGGCCGACTACTACGTCGACCTGCGGCGGGTCACCCTGCAGCACGAGGCCGCCCCGCTGATCGGCACGCTGCTGCGTGCGCTCACCGCGGACTGGACCTACTCCTCCGTCGGCGGTCTGACCCTGGGCGCGGACCCCGTGGCCGACGCGATCCTGCACGCCGCCGCGGCCGAGCGGGCGGAGAACCCGGCCGTGCTGCCCGTCGACGCCTTCGTGGTCCGCAAGGCCACCAAGGAGCACGGGATGCAGCGGCTCATCGAGGGCCCGGACATCGCGGGCCGTTCCGTGCTGGTCGTCGAGGACACCTCGACGACCGGTGGCTCGGTCCTGCAGGCCGTCCGCGCGGTGCGCGAGGCGCAGGCCACCGTCGTCGGCGTGGTGACGGTGGTGGACCGCGACACCGGGGCCCGGGAAGCGATCGAGGCCGAGGGCGCGCCGTACCGCGCGCTCCTCGGCCTCGCCGACCTAGGGCTCTAGCGACCCGCCCCACCCCGGCCGTCGACGCCGGGTCGGGTCGCCTGCGACCTAGACGACCTTGATCCGGACCACGTCGAACGCCGGGGTCTGGTTGGCGCGCTGCATCATCGGGATGCGGTGCGAGCCGTCACCGGCCCACACGGCGCACTGCGCCAGGCCCGCGCTCTTCAGGCCGGTGACCGGCACCGTCACGCTGCTCTCCCCGGCGCCGCCCTGGTTGTCCTGGGTGGCGAGGAAGAAGTCCGGGGCCGGGGCGGCGTCGGGCGCCGCGTCGGTGGTGTCGAGCATGCGGCAGGCGGTGTGGAAGTGGCCGCGCTGGATGCCCTCGCCGTTCAGCACCGAGCTCTCCAGGTAGTAGCCGCCCGCGGCCGCGCCGAGGAACCGGTCGCGGACCAGGTTGCGGGTGCTCACCTGCAGGTCGAACGCCTCGCCCACCTTCACCTCGGTCGGGGCGTCGGTGATCAGCAGCGACGGGTTCTGGTCCTCGCCGCTGACCTCGCCGAAGGCGGTGTCGACGCAGGCGGGCGCGACCTGGAAGCCGGTGTGCTCGGGGAGCTGGGAGCCGGAGCAGTCCCGGGCCAGCACGTCCAGCCCGTTGTTCTCCTGCGCGGGCTGCTCCTCCTCCTCGGCGGGTGCCTCGGACTCCGAGGCGGCCGCGGACTCCGAGGTCGCCGGGGCCTCCGACGTCGTCGGGGCCGCCGACTCGGTCTCCTCGGCCGCGCCCTCCTGGTCCTCGGCGCCCTGCTGCCCCTGAGCGCCCTGCGGGTCGCGGCCCTGGTCGGTCGCCCCCTGCTCGTTCGAGTCCGGTTCGGGGGCCTGCTGGGGCCGGGTCTGGGAGACGTTCTGGGTGGACCCGGTCTGGCCCTGCGCGGGTGCGGCACCGCCGCTCTGGAAGCGGTCGGAGGCGATCGCGTAGTCGCAGGCGGTCGGGACCAGCACGACGACGGCGGCGGCCGCCGTGGTGGCGAGCACGCGTCGGAACCTGCGGGCCCGGGCGGTGCCGGGGGTGTCGGTCTGGGGAGCCATCAGCGGGTCAGTCCTCGGGTCGGGGTGTGGGGGGAGCGGGTGTCGGCACGGCCGTCGCCGAGCAGGTCGTCGAACCGGAAGGAACCGGACGCGGAGCTCGCGGAGCGGGCCATGGAACCGGTGTCGGAGGGCCGCACGCGGCGGCGTCGTCCGGTCTCGGAGACGGAGGGGTGGCCACCGGAGTCGCTCACGGCGGTGGCGGTGCGGCCCGCGGCCGGGAACGCACCGGAGTCGGCGCCGGCGACGCGGTGGCCGCCG
>NZ_JACBXB010000795.1 GCF_013870575.1 Pseudonocardia pini | reverse complement strand
TCGAGCCCGACGGCGAGCCGGTGCGCCGTGGCCCGGGGCAGCCCGGTGGCGTCACAGAGCTCGGACAGGCCCATGGGTTCGTCCGCCGCCGCACGCAGTACACCCACGGCCTTGTCGAGCACGCCGATGCCGCTAGACTGTCTCACGTCTCGATACTACCTTCCCAGATCTTGGGAAATCCACCACCGGGACACACAGCTCACACGAAGGAGGCGGCAGCGGTGGCACGCACGCTGGCCGAGAAGGTCTGGGACCAGCACCTGGTCCGTAAGGGCGAGGGGCAGGAACCCGACCTGCTCTACATCGACCTGCACCTCGTGCACGAGGTCACGAGCCCGCAGGCGTTCGACGGGCTCCGGCTCGCCGGGCGGCCCGTGCGCAGGCCGGACCTCACGCTCGCCACCGAGGACCACAACGTCCCCACGCTCGACGTCCTCGCCCCGATCGCCGATCCCGTCTCGCGCACGCAGGTGGAGACCCTGCGGCGCAACTGCGCGGAGTTCGGCGTCCGGCTGTACCCGATGAACGACCCCGAGCAGGGGATCGTGCACGTGGTCGGGCCGCAGCTGGGGCTGACCCAGCCGGGCACCACGGTCGTCTGCGGGGACTCGCACACCTCCACGCACGGCGCGTTCGGCGCCATGGCCTTCGGCATCGGCACCTCCGAGGTCGAGCACGTGCTGGCCACCCAGACGTTGCCGCTCAAGCGGTTCAAGACCATGGCGATCAACGTCAACAGTGCGGACGGCTCGCTGCGCCCCGGCGTCACGAGCAAGGACGTCGTGCTGGCGATCATCGCCCAGATCGGCACCGGCGGCGGCCAGGGCTACGTGCTCGAGTACCGCGGCAACGTCATCGACAACCTGTCGATGGAGGCCCGGATGACGATCTGCAACATGTCGATCGAGGCGGGCGCCCGCGCGGGCATGATCTCGCCGGACGAGACCACCTTCGCGTACCTGAAGGGCCGCGACCACGCGCCGCAGGGCGCCGACTGGGAGGCCGCGGTCGCGGAGTGGCGCGAGCTGCGCACCGACGAGGGCGCGGCGTTCGACGTCGAGGTGGACATCGACGCGGACGAGCTCACCCCGTTCGTCACCTGGGGCACCAACCCCGGCCAGGGCCTGCCGCTGCACGCGAACGTGCCGGACCCCGAGGTCATCGTGGACGAGAACGAGCGCGTCGCCGCCGAGAAGGCGTTGACCTACATGGGTCTCGAGGCCGGGCAGCCGCTGCGCTCGGTCAAGGTCGACACCGTGTTCGTGGGCTCCTGCACCAACGGCCGCATCGAGGACCTCCGCGCCACCGCCGAGATCCTGAACGGGCGCAAGGTCGCCGACGGGGTCCGGATGCTGGTCGTCCCGGGCTCGATGCGCGTGCGGTTCCAGGCCGAGGAGGAGGGCCTGGACAAGGTCTTCACCGACGCCGGGGCCGAGTGGCGTTCCGCGGGCTGTTCGATGTGTCTGGGCATGAACCCGGACCAGCTCGCACCGGGGGAGCGCAGCGCGTCGACCTCCAACCGCAACTTCGAGGGCCGCCAGGGCAAGGGCGGCCGCACCCACCTGGTGTCCCCGCTCGTCGCCGCGGCGACGGCGGTGCGCGGCACCCTGTCGAGCCCGGAGGACCTGGCCTGATGGAGAAGTTCAGCACCCACACGGGCATCGGTGTCCCGCTGCGCCGTTCCAATGTGGACACCGACCAGATCATCCCCGCGGTCTACCTCAAGCGCGTCACGCGGACCGGGTTCGAGGACGGCCTCTTCTCGGCCTGGCGCAACGACGAGTCGTTCATCCTCAACCAGGAGCCGTTCACCCGCGGCTCGGTGCTGGTCGCGGGCCCGGACTTCGGCACCGGCTCCTCCCGCGAGCACGCCGTCTGGGCGCTCATGGACTACGGCTTCCGCGTGGTGGTCTCGGCGCGGTTCGCGGACATCTTCCGCGGCAACTCCGCCAAGGCCGGTCTCGTGGCGGCGGAGGTGGCGCAGCCCGACGTCGAGCTGCTGTGGAAGCTGCTGGAGAACGAGCCCGGCACCGAGGTGACCGTGGACCTGCGGGAGAAGACGGTGCAGGCCAACGACCTCACCGTCCCCTTCGAGATCGACGACTACATCCGCTGGCGGCTGCTGGAGGGCCTGGACGACATCGGGCTGACCCTGCGGCACGCCGAGGCCATCACGGCTTTCGAGGCGCAGCGACCAGCGCACAAGCCGGTCACAACGTCCTGACCTGCGAAAACGCCGCTCACCGTGCGAGGTGGGCGGCGTTTTTCGTTGTGCCCCAACGATTGTTATCCGCGTGCGCTCTGGCGCAACGGGTTCAGAGCGCCTACGGTGCGGGGCCATGAACAAGACTCAGCTGGTAGAGGCGCTCGCGGAGAAGCTCGGCGACAAGCGGACCGCGGCGTCCGCTGTGGACGCGGTGCTCGAGATCATCACGGACACGGTCGGTTCCGGGGGCTCGGTGACCCTCACCGGCTTCGGGGTGTTCGAGGCCCGGGCGCGCGCCGCCCGCG
>NZ_JACBXB010000794.1 GCF_013870575.1 Pseudonocardia pini | reverse complement strand
GCGAGCGTCTCCGCGGTCGGCGCGTTGATCACCGGGCCCTCGTGCGGCCCCGCCAGCCAACCCTCCGTGGCGAGCAGCGCCTCGCCCGCCCCGTTCCGCGGGATCTGCAGGATGGGGGAGCCGAGGACGAGCACCGCCACCGTGGAACCCGTCGGCGCGATCCGTTCCCGCCGGTAGGGGATCTGCCCGCGCGCGAACCACACGGACTCCACGAACGGCTCCAGGGGAGGAGCCGGGCGGCGGGTGTGGAACTCGAACTCCATCGCAGCGACCTTAGGTCAGGAGCTCCACGAACCCCTCCGTCCCGTGCACCCGGATGCGGTGCCGGTCCGGGATGAGCCGGGTCGCGTTCTCCACCCCCACGACGGCCGGCAGGCCGTACTCCCTGGCGATGACCGCGCCGTGGGTCATCAGGCCGCCCACCTCGGTCACGAGGCCGGTGATCCCCACGAAGAGCGGGGTCCAGCTGGGGTCGGTGTAGGCCGTGACGAGGATGTCGCCCGCCTCGAGATCCGCCTCTGCCATGTCCGTGATGACCCGGGCCCGCCCCTCCACGGTCCCGGCGGACACCGGGAGGCCTGCCAGCGCGCCGGGCGGCAGGTCGTCGCGGTGGTAGGTGCCGGTGACGACCTCGCCCTCCGAGGTGGACACCCGCGGCGGCGTGAGTCCCTGGGAGACCCGGAACTCCGCCCGCCGCGCGGCGATCAGCTCTTCGTCCGCGCGGTTCGTGCGCACGACCTCGTGGAACTCCTCGAACCGGAGGTGGAAGACGTCGTCGACCTCACGCACGACGTGGTCCCGCACGAGCCGCTCGGCCTCACGGACCAGAGCCTGCTTGTACACGAAGTAGCGGTGGATCATCGCGTACTTGGGGTACTCGCGGTACCCCGCGAACGTGCGGACGCGGTCGATCATCGCCTTGGTCTCCGCCGCCTTGCGCGCTCCGTCCGGCAGGGCCCGCAGACGCGGCAGCAGGTCCTCCTCCTTCTCCCGGGCCAGCCGGCGCCCCTGCTCGAAGAGCCGCTCCGCCGCGCCCGGCTCGTTGTTCTTGATGTTGCCGAGGATCGTGGACACGAGGGTGGCGGGCTCCTCGCTCCAGCGCGGCCTCGTGATGTCGATCTCGCCCGCGCAACGCATCCCGTACCGGTCGAGGAAGCCCTCGAGGGCCGCCCGCGCCGCCGGGTCGACCCGGCCGAGCCCGTCGAGGGAGAAGCCGTCCTCGTCGAGGTAGGCCACCACCGCCGGCTCCGGGCGCATGACGTCCGCGACGTCCAGCAGCGCGAGCCCCATCTCCGACGTCACGTTGTGCGGGACGGACTGGGTGAGGGTGTCGGCCACGTTCCGCTCACCCAGCCACTCCTGGAGGTGGTCGTTGAGCCACCACGTCGCCTCCATCCCGGCCATGATCACCTGGATGCTCCGGGGCTCGAACAGGACCCGTCGCATCTCCTCGATGTCGGTCAGGAGGAAGTCGAACAGGGCGGGCCCGGACAGGGCCCGGATGTCTCGCTCCGCGGCGGCGACCGACGCCCGACTGTGCTCGACGAGCTCGGCTACCAGCGCCGGGTCCGCCTCGATCAGCGCCGGTTTCGCCTGCGTCCCGACGGGTGCGGCCGGCTCGAGCTCGCCCAGGAAGCCGCGGTCGACCACGGTCCGCAACGCGTCCCCGATCAGCGGATCGGACTGTCCGAAGCCGTCGAGGAAGGCCGCGCGGGTCGCCGGGGAGACCAGCGCGGGCGCGACGTCGACGAACAGCCTGTTGCCCGCCTCCGCCATCGGCCGCGGGGTCGTGCGCTGCCAGAACGAGAGGCCGAGGGGCTTCATCGCGTCGGTCATCATCTGTTGGTGGCCCACGGAGACGTACACGTGGTTCGCCCCGTCGTCCGTCTCCGGGACGGGGAACAGGGTGGTGATCGGCCTGCTCTGGACGACGAGGAAGTCCTCGTCGACCAGGCACCACTCGATGTCCTGCGGGCGAGCGAAGTGCGCCTCGATCCGCCTGCCGAGCCGTACCAGCCGCAGGACCTGCGCGTCCGTCAGGACCGGCAGGCTCTGCGCCTGCGGCTCGACCGCCCGCTCCGCCGTGCCGCCGCCCGCGACCGCGTGCACGGCATGCTGCTTGGCCCCGATCGTCCGTGCGACGACCTCGTCCGCCCGCACCGTGTAGACGTCCGCGTTCACCACGCCCGAGACCAGCGCGTCGCCGAGCCCCCAGGTGGCGTCCACCGTGGAGATCGTCCGGTTCGAGGTCACGGGATCGGCCGTGAACAGGATCCCCGCCGCCTCGGGCGCGACCATCGCCTGCACCACGACGGCCATGTGGACCCGGCGATGGTCGAAGCCGTTGTGCAGCCGGTAGGTGACGGCCCGCTCGGTGAACAGCGAGGCCCAGCACCGCCGGACGTGCTCGAGGACCGCCGCCGCGCCCACGACGTTGAGGTAGGAGTCCTGCTGGCCGGCGAAGGACGCCGTCGGCAGGTCCTCGGCCGTCGCGCTCGACCGGACGGCGCAGGGCCCGAGC
>NZ_JACBXB010000793.1 GCF_013870575.1 Pseudonocardia pini | reverse complement strand
CGCGCCAGGCCGCCGAGATCGCGAAGGTCGGCGCCTCGCAGTCCGCGGCGGGCGGCATCCAGATGCTGGTCGGGCGCGTCACGAGCGGGTTCGGGCTGCGGGGCGGCGCCTCGCACATGGGCCTGGACATCGCCGCGCCGATCGGCACCCCGATCCACGTGCCCCTCGCGGGCACGGTGATCGACTCGGGTGCGGCCAGCGGCTTCGGCCTCTGGGTCCGCGTGCAGCACGCCGACGGCACGATCACGACCTACGGGCACGTCAACCGCTCGCTGGTCTCCGTGGGCGAACAGGTGGCGAAGGGCCAGCAGATCGCCGAGGTCGGCAACCGCGGCCAGTCCACCGGCCCGCACCTGCACATCGAGGTCACCACGCCGGGCGGGTCGAAGATCAACCCGAAGCCGTGGCTCGACGAGCAGGGCATCGGCTACACCTGAGCCGGCCTACTGGTAGGCCTGCAGCGCCCGGATCTTGTTCGTGACGTCCAGTGCCGCGACCTTGTAGGCCTCGGAGAGCGTCGGGTAGTTCAGCACCGTGTCGACCAGGTAGTCCACGGTCCCGCCGCAGCCCATGATCGCCTGTCCGATGTGGACGAGGTCGGTGGCGTTGGTGCCGAACACGTGCACGCCCAGCAGGGTGCGGTCCTCGGTGGAGACGAGCAGCTTCAGCATGCCGTACGAGTCGCCCACGATCGCGCCGCGCGCCAGCTCGCGGTAGCGGGACATGCCCACCTCGTAGGGGGTGGCGGACTCGGTGAGCTCGGCCTCCGTCTTCCCGCAGTAGGAGATCTCGGGGACCGTGTAGATGCCGATGGGCTGCAGGCCGTGCAGCTCCCGGGCGGGCTCGCCGAAGGCGTGGTAGGCCGCCAGCCTGCCCTGGTCCATGCTCGTGGCGGCCAGCGCCGGGAAGCCGATCACGTCGCCGACCGCGTAGATGTGGTCGACCTCGGTGCGGTAGTTGCCGTCGACGGCGATGCGGCCGCGCTTGTCGGCCATCAGGTTCGCCTTGTCCAGGGCGAGCTCGTCGGTGACGCCCTGGCGGCCCGCCGAGTACATGACCATGTCCGCCGGGATCTTCTTCCCGCTGGCCAGGGACGTGATGGTGCCCTTCGCGGTGTTCTCGACCCGCGAGACCTCCTCGCCGAAGCGGAAGGACACGCCCTGGTCGCGGAGGTGGAACTTCAGCGACTCCACGATCTCCGGGTCGCAGAAGTCCAGCATGGTCGGCCGCTTCTCCACGACCGTGACCTTCGTGCCGACCGCGGCGAACATCGAGGCGTACTCGATGCCGATCACCCCGGCGCCGACCACGACCATGGACGTGGGGACCCGCTTGAGGTGCAGGACCGCGTCGGAGTCGACGACGTGGTACTCCTCGTCGTCGAACTCGACCTCCGGCGGTCGGGCGGGCCGGGTCCCGGTGGCGATCACCACGAACTCGGCCGTGACGGTGGTGTGGTCGCCGCGTTCCGGGCCCTGGACCGTGACGGTGTGCGGGTCCTCGAAGTGCGCGGTCCCGCCGAGGATGTCGACGTGGTTGCGCATGAGCTGGTTGCGGATCACCTCGACCTCGCGGCCGACGACGTGCGAGGTCCGCGCGAGCAGGTCGGCGATCGTGATCTCGGACTTGACCCGGTAGCTGGCGCCGTACATCTCCCGCTGGGCGAAGCCGGTGAGGTAGAGGACGGCCTCGCGCAGGGTCTTCGAGGGGATCGTGCCGGTGTTGACGCAGACGCCGCCCATCATGTCGCGGCGCTCCGCGATGGCCACGCGCTTGCCGAGCTTGGCCGCGGCGATCGCCGCCTTCTGCCCACCCGGGCCCGAACCGATCACCAGTAGGTCGTAGTCGTACACCGACCGTCCCTCCGTCCGTCCCCGCCGGACCGGGATCCCCGGCCCGGGCAAAGCCTCCCCGCGCGTGGAGAGCACGGCAACCGAGAGACGTTACATCTGTGCGACGACCTGGCGACCGTTCCGGGGACCCCGGGCCACCCGGTTGTCCACATCCGGTGTTCTGTGACGGCGTTTCGGTCACCTGTCCACAGGGTGGCGGCAGGCGGGTCACCCAGGTCGGGGACAGGCCGCAGGCTGTCGCCATGACCCCGTCGCTCCCGCCGTTCCTCTCCGGTTCCCCCCTCCCCGACTCGCCCCTGCGGGTGGGCACGGAGGGGCTGATCACCGCACTGCCCGTGCTCATCGGGTTCCGCCCGCGGGACTCCCTCGTCGTGGTCTCCACCGGCGGGCCCGGGGGCAGGCGGGTGGGGCTGACCCTGCGTGTCGACCTGCCGCCCGCCGACGATCCGGAGGTCGTGGAGGCGTTGTGCCGCACCGCGGCCGTGGCCATCGCCCGGGAGGCGCCGAGCGGGGCCGCGGTCGTGGTGGTGGGCTCCGGTTCGGACGGCGCCGGTTCGGACGGTGCTGGTTCGGACGGTGCTGGTTCGGGCGGTGCTGTGTCGGGTGGCGCCGCACCCGGTGGCGCCGGTCGCTCCAGCATCGCGGCGCGGATGGCCGTGTGGCCGTGCAGC
>NZ_JACBXB010000792.1 GCF_013870575.1 Pseudonocardia pini | reverse complement strand
ATCGTGGCCGTCGTGACCTCGAGGTTCTCCCGTGCCGCCGCGTGCCGCTCGTCGTGATAGGTCTCCAGGAGCTCCTCGGCCGCCCAGCCCCGCCGGACGTAGGCGATCTTCCAGGCCGCGTTCTCGGCGTCCGCCACGCCGGAGTTCAGCCCGCGGGCACCGAAGGGGGACAACAGGTGCGCGGCGTCGCCCGCCAGCAGCACCCGCCCGCAGCGCATCCGGTCCGCGACCCGGGACTGGAACCGGTAGACCGAGCACCAGACCAGCTCGTAGTCCGCGGCGAGGGCGCCGCCGAGCACCCGGCGGATCCTCGTGTCGAGCGCACCGGAGGCGATCTCCGCCTCCAGGTCGTGGTCGCGCGGGACCTGCCAGTCGATCCGGAAGACCGAGTCCGGGCAGGGGTGGACGAGCACCTGGCGGCCCGGGTTCCACTCCGGGTCGAAGTGGAAGCGCCGCTCGGTGGCCCAGCCCGGGAGGTCGGCGCGGACGTCGCAGATCAGGAAGCGGTCGTCGAAGGACCGGCCCGCCAGCCGGACACCGAGCCGCTCCCGCAGCGCGTCGGCCCGGCCGCCCGCACAGACGACGGCGTGGGTGCCGGTGAATACCCGCCCGTCGGCACAGAGCGCGGTCACCCCCGCCGCGTCCTGGGTGAGGTCGACGACGGGGTGCCCCCACCGCACGTCGACGAGCGGCTGCTCCGCGATGCAGGAGTCGAGGATCTCCTCGGTGCGGGTCTGCGACACGTTGACGAACGGCGGGAAGGCGGGGCGGCCGGGCTCGGCGAGCGTGAGGCTGAACAGCTCCTCCCCCTGGTGGAAGGTCCGCGCGGTGGTCCAGGTGACCCCCTCCGCGGCGATCCGGTGGCCCGCGCCGACCGACTCCCAGACGTCGAGCACGTCCCGTTGCTGGCAGATGGCGCGCGAGCCCGCGGCGGTGCGGGCGGGGCGGGCGTCGAGCACGATCGACGGGACGCCCCACCGAGCGAGCAGCAGGGCGGTGGTCTGGCCGACCGGGCCCGCCCCCACGATGATCACCGGGTTCGTCGGCCGGGTCATCGGCCGGGTCATCGGCTGGGTCATCGGATCAGCCCTGCAACTGCGCCCAGACCTCCCGGTCCCGTTCCCCGGTCCAGATGACCGGACGCTCGATCCCGGACAGCTCGTCCCACAGCCGGGAGACGTCGAAGGGCAGGCAGTGCTCGAAGATCGGCCAGTGCCCGTAGTCGTCGACGAGGGCGGCGTGGGTGGCCTCGAAGGCCTCCTTCAGCGTGCCGCCGCGGGCCTGCACCGCGCCGACCTCACGCAGCATGACCTGCAGGAACCCGCGGGTCTGGGCGATCGCCGCGTCGACCTCGGCCCGCCCCTGGCTCACCGCACCCCGTCCGCCGACCAACTGCTCCGCGCCCAGCGCCGCGACCCCGTCGAGGGTCGAGCCCGCCCAGTCGCGGTGGAAGGCGTCGCCGGTGTAGAGCGCGGCCTGCGCCTCGACGAGGTCGCCCGCGAACAGGATCCGGTGCCGCGGCAGCCAGGCGGTGAGGTCCCCCTCGGTGTGCCCGCGGCCGTGGAACTGCAGGACGAGGTCGCCGCGGTCCCCGCCGAGGTCGATCGTCATCCGGTCGGCGAAGGTGAGGGTCGGCCAGGTCAGCCCGGGCACGGAGTCGGCCGCCGCCGCGAGCCGGGGCATCCGGGCGAACTCGCTCTCCCAGTCCTCCTTGCCGCGCTCGGCCACCAGCGCGCGGGTGTTCTCGTGCGCGACGATCGCGTCCGCCTCGAACGCGCTGGCCCCGAGCACGCGGACCGCGTGGTAGTGGCTGAGCACCAGGTAGCGGACGGGCTTGTCGGTGTGCTCGCGCAGCCGGTCGAGCCAGGCGCGGGCGGCGACGGGCGTGGCCAGCGCCTCGAAGCAGACGAGGAAGTCCTCCCCCTCGACCGCCCCGACGTTCGGGTCGCCCTCGGCGGTCAGCGCGTAGACGCCGTCGGCGAGGACCTCGAGGGTCTGCTCCTTCGCGGCCGTGTCGGCGGACGAGGCGAACGGACGGGCCATGTCGACGCTCCTTTGCGGCGAGTGCCCCTCGATCGAAGCCGATCAAAGGTTTGACTACCCCGGAGGGTAGGCGCTCCCCCGGGCCGCGTCTACGCGTGCCGAGGGTCGGCCTCGACGATCCCGCCCCGGTGACCGCGACCGTGTCCTCGGCGAACGCCGCGGCGAGGGCGGCGTGGTCCCCGCGCGACGTGATCGTCATGCGTGGGAAACCTCCCGTCTACACGGGCTACTCATGCTCGACCGGTGGTCGGCAGCGGGGAGCTCTCGTTCCGCGTGCTCGGCGGGGTCGAGGCGTGGCGCGCGGGCGAGCGCCTCGAGCTGGGCGGCCCGAAGCAGCGGGCGGTCCTGACCTCCCTGATGCTGCGGGCGGGGCGCGTGGTGTCGCAGGACCAGCTGATCGACGATCTCTGGCCGGACGACCCGCCCGCCCGCGCGGCCGCCACGGTGCAGGTCTTCGTGTCCAACCTCCGCCGCGCGCTGGAGCCGGACCGACCCCGCGG
>NZ_JACBXB010000791.1 GCF_013870575.1 Pseudonocardia pini | reverse complement strand
TCCGCTCCCGCGCTAACTGCCGTTGCGTCCGCTACCGCCCCGGCTGCCGTTCTCGAACCGGTCCAGTGGGCGCCTCGGCCGGCCTGCGCAGACCCGGGGCGCCCCCCAAGCCACCTCCGTCGTTTCGGCGGCACAGCCCGGCACGGGCTCCGCCCGGGCCGCCGCCCCACGCCGAACCGCCGGCCGAGAACACCGAGCCGGCGGCCCGGGTGGAGACCGTGCTGCCCTCCGGGGCCGAAACGACGGAGGTGGCGACCACCTCCGGAGCGAGGCCCCCCGGAGGGCGCAGTTCCCCACAGAAGATGACCCGGTCCGACCTCCAGAGCTGCGACCACCTCCGGAGGAAGGCCCCCGGAGGGCGCAGTCACCCCACCGAAGACGACCTGGCCCGACCTCCAGGGCGACCACCTCCGAAGGGAGCGCCCGGAGGGCGCAGTTCCACGGGCCGATGGTCTGCGCCCTCCGGAGTGTGAAGGTTTCCGGAGGGCGAAGTCCTTCCTCAGAGGAGCGGGGGGTCTCAGACGGGTGGGACGAAGGCCCGCACCTCGCGGATCTCGGTGTCGTAGCGCTCCACCTCGACCACCGTGTGCTGGCCCGTGCAGCCCTGGGCCAGCGACGAGGTGCCGACGTCCCGGGTGAGGACGTTCGGGTTGCCGTGCACGCAGAACGGGATCTCGGAGTCGAGGTCGAGCGGGTCGAACCACGCGCCGGTGGGGAGCTGCACCACGCCCTCGCGCACCTCGTCGGTCACCGCCGCGGCGGCCAGGCAGGCGCCGCGGTCGTTGAACAGCCGGACCAGGTCGCCCGTGGCGATGCCGCGCGGCCCGGCGTCGGCGGGGTGGATGCGCACGACCTCCCGCCCACGCACCTTGTGCGCCAGGCTGTGTGCGCCGAAGTCCAGCTGGGAGTGCAGGCGGGTCGCGGGCTGGTTGGCCACCAGCCACAGCGGGTGGCGATCGTCGGGCGCCTCGGTGGGCGGGAACCAGACCGGGTGGCCGGGGGCGTCGGCGTACCCGAAGGCGGCGATGGTCGCGGAGGCGAGCTCGATCCGGCCCGACGGCGTCGGGAGCGGGTTCGCCACCGGGTCCGCCCGGAAGGCGCCGATGATCCCGCCCCGGTCCGCCACCTGCGGCAGCTCCAGCTCGCCCGCCGCCCAGAACTCGTCGAACGAGGGGGTGGGCAGGCCCCGGTCCGCCAACCCCTTGCGGGTCGGCTCGTACAGCCACTCCAGCCACGCACGGGTGTCGCGGCCCTCGGTGAAGGCCCGGCCCACCCCCAGCCGCTCCGCCAGCCCGGCGAAGATCGCGTAGTCGTCCCGGGCCTCGCCGGGCGGGTCGACGAGCCGGTGCATGGCGGTCATGACGGGGTCGAACGGGCCCGCGCCGAGGTCGTCGCGCTCGATCGTCCAGGTCGTGGGGAGGACGACGTCCGCGTGCCGGGCGGTGGCGGTCCACGCCGGCTCGTGCACGACGAACGTGTCCAGCCGCCCGATCGCCCGGCGCAGCCTGCCGAGGTCCTGATGATGGTGGAACGGGTTGCCGCCCGCCCAGTAGGCCAGCCGGACGTGCGGGTAGCGGCTCCGCCTGCCGTCGTGGTCGTACTCCTCGCCCGGGTGCAGGAGCATGTCGGCGATCCGCGCGACGGGGATCGACTCCGACACGCCGTTGACGCCCTGCGGCAGCGCCGCGACCCCGACGGCGACGCGGCTGCGCCCGTAGTGGCCGATCGAGCCGAGGCCGTAGCAGAACCCCCCGCCGGGCAGGCCGATCTGCCCCAACGCGGCGGCCAGGGCGAGCGCGGCCCACACGGGCTGCTCGCCGGACTCCGCACGCTGCAGGGACTGCGCGACGGTCACCAGCGTCCGGCCCGAGGCGGCGCGCCGGGCGAGCTCGCGGATCTCCGAGGCGGGCACCCCGGTGATCCCGGCGGCCCACTCGGCGTCCTTGTCCCGCAGGTACTCCGCCAGCTCCGGCCAGCCGACGCAGTACCGCTCGAGGAACGCGCGGTCGTGCAGGTCCTCCGCGACCAGCGTGTGCAGCAGCCCGAACATCAGCGCCGTGTCCGAACCCGGCGGGACCGACAGCCACCGGGCGCCCGCGGGGAGGTCGGAGCGCAGCGGGCCGACGTTCACCAGGAGCGCCCCGCGCCGGGCCGCCGCCGCCAGCGCCCCCCGCTCGACGTGCGCGCTGATCCCGCCGCCCCCGACGGCGCTGTTCTTGAGGTTCATCCCGCCGAAGGCCAGTACGGTGTCGGTGTGCGCGGCGACCTGGTCCCAGGTCACCGTCCCCTTCGACACGACCTCGGACGGGCCCAGCACGTGCCGCAGGACCGTCTGGGCGGCGGCCCCGCTGTAGTCCCCGACCGAGCGGACGTACCCGCCGACCGCGTGGTTCAGGAAGCGGTGCACCTGGCTCTGCGCGTGGTGGAACCGACCGGCGCTGGCCCAGCCGTAGCTGCCCCCGTAGACCGCCTCGGGCCCGAAGGTCTCCCGGACCCGGGCCAGCTCGGCCGCGAGCCGGTCCAGCACCTCGGGCCACCCGACCTCGA
>NZ_JACBXB010000790.1 GCF_013870575.1 Pseudonocardia pini | reverse complement strand
GCCGGGACGGCGGGCCGGTTCGTCGAGATCGGCGAGCACCCGCTCGCCTGGTCGGACCACCGCACGGACGTCCGCACCTACCGGTACCTCGGCACGGAGGACAGCGCGACCCTCTCCGTGGGGCGGGGGCCCGCAGGCCGGTGGGACGTGTGGATCGACCCCGCCGGGCTGCCGCCCGCCCGGCGGGGTGGGGTCTCCGAGCTGCTCGACGCGGTGAAGGTGCTGGTCCCACCGCGGTCCCCCGTCTTCACCTCGGTGCCGGTCTGCTCCGCCGCCGCACTCGCCCTCGTCGTCGGCATCGGGTTCCGCCCGCTGGGCGCCGAGGTGCTCTTCCCCGATCCCGACCTCGACGGCGACCCGGACGATCTCACCGCCGCCGAGGCGGCGGTCGAGACGGCCGACGACGCCGCCGCCTGACGCTGTTCTCTCCCGATGGGGGGACCGGGACGCCCTCCGCGAGGGATGTCGAGGCCCCTCGCTTTCCGCACACTTGTGACAACGGTGCGTAATCCGTCCCGAACCCGGCGACGCACCCCGACCAGGAGGCTCCCGTGAGTACCGACACCTCGTTCGACAGCGACTTCGCGACCGAGTTCGAGAACGACGAGGACGGCGTCGTCATGCTCCCGGCCACCGCCGAGCGCAAGCCCGCGCACTACCCGGTCGACATCTCGACGAAGGCCTTCTGGAACCTCACCTCGGAGGAGCGCGAGGAGACCTTCAAGGTCCTGCGCGCCGAGCAGCCGGTCTCCTGGCAGCGCCCGGTCGACGACGCCGTCACCCCGGACCCCGACGACCCCGGCTACTGGGCCGTGGTGAAGCACGCCGACATCGTGCAGGTCAGCCGGGACAACGAGACCTTCGTGTCCGGCCAGGGCGTGCTGTTCGACCTGCTGCCCCCGATCTTCCTCGAGCTCACCCAGTCCTTCCTCGCGATGGACAACCCGAAGCACGACATGCTCCGCAAGCTCGTGTCGTCCGCGTTCACGCCGAAGCAGATCAAGCTGATCGACGACAAGATCAAGCTGGCCGCCAAGGAGATCGTGGACTCGTTCGCCTCGGACCCGTCCGGCGAGGTCGAGTTCGTGAGCGTGTGCTCGGAGAAGCTCCCCACCCGGATCTTCTCCGACATCATGGGGATCCCCGAGGAGTTCCGCGAGCAGACGGCGAAGTCCGCCGCGGACATCGTGGCCTGGGCGGACCCGGAGATCCTCGGCGACCGGCTCGCCGACGAGGTGCAGATCGAGGCGGCGACGATCCTGCACGACATCGCCGAGCAGCTCATCGAGCTCAAGCGCAAGGAGCCCGGCGACGACCTGCTGACGGCCCTGATCGCCGCCGAGGTCGACGGCCGCAAGCTCGACGAGTTCGAGATCGGTTCCTTCTTCGTGCTCATGGCGGTGGCGGGCACCGACACCACCAAGCACACGACCAGCCTCACCATGCGCGCCTTCACCCACTTCCCCGAGCAGAAGCAGTGGCTGCTGGAGGACTACGACGCCCGCATCGGGAACGCCATCGAGGAGTTCATCCGGTACGCGTCCCCGGTGATGACCTTCCGCCGCACCGCGGTCAAGGAGACCGAGCTGGGCGGGCACCCGATCATCCCCGGTGACAAGGTCGTGATGTTCTACCCGTCCGGCTGCATGGACGGCGAGGTGTTCGAGAACCCCGAGAAGTTCGACCTCTCCCGCGAGAACGCTCGGCTGCACGTCGGGTTCGGCGGCGGTGGAGTGCACTTCTGCCTGGGCAACCAGCTCGCCAAGTCGATGCTGCGAGCGATCTTCAAGGAGCTGCTGTTCCGCATCCCCGAGTTCGAGGCGGGGGAGCCGGAGCTGCTCGGCACCAACTTCATGCGCGGCGTCAAGCGGATGCCGCTGCGCTTCACTCCCGAGAAGGTGGACTGAGATGGGCCTGCGGATCGAGCTCGACCCCGGCAAGTGCAGCGGCCTCGGCCTCTGCGAGGCGGAGGCCCCCGAGCTGTTCGAGGTCCAGGACGACGGGTCGCTGACCGTGCTCGACGAGCGCCCGTCGACCGACCGCCGCGCCGAGTGCGAGGCCGCCGTCGCCTCCTGCCCGACCGAGGCCCTGCGCCTCCTCGAGGACTGACCCCTCCTCGCGACCGTCTCCCGAACCGACCGCGCTCCCCACGCGGTTCCCCCGCCCCGGCCCTCCTCCCGCACCCGAGGGCCGGGGCGGCCCTCTCTGCACAGGAGTCCGAAGTGGAACACCTCGCCGTCGTCGGCGCGTCGCTGGCCGGGATCCGGGCCGTGGAGTCGGCCCGCCGGGTCGGTTTCACCGGCCGGATCACGCTCGTCGGCGCCGAGGAGCACCTGCCCTACGACCGCCCCCCGCTGTCCAAGGCCTACCTCGACGAGGCGGAGCCCGCGGACGTCACCTTCCGCACCGAGGACCACCTCCGCGACGAGCTGGGTGTCACCCTGCGGCTCGGGGCGCCCGCGACGGGGCTCGACCCCAAGGCGCGGGTCGTGTCCGTCGGCACGGCGGAGCTGGCGTACGACGCCCTCTCCGGGTGCGCGGCCAGCAGC